>CAIJRY010000162.1 GCA_903823215.1 uncultured Spartobacteria bacterium | reverse complement strand
CTCTCCCTGCCTCGTTCAAAGCGCCCCTGGATGGACTCTATCTTCCGCCAAATCGACGACCGCCCGCCTCCATTCAATTACTCTACTGCATAATCCGGGTTTATCTACTGGAGTACTATTTTATCAGATCTGGATAAAGCTTGGAAAATAACGGCACGGACTTGTTTTAATGATTTTCCAATCAAAATCTATCTGTTCCAAAATATTTCCCCTTAATGCCCTTCCTGGAAAAATAGAAAGTTGCTATCAAGCCGTTTCTGACATACCCCCTGTTTCATTCTTGATATAAATAAACGCCCTTATCTTTTAAGAAACCAACAATGAGACTGATTTATGGAAACCGATAATAATGAGGCTGAGCTATTCAATCGCATCCGTGCAGAGATGGAAGATAGTTTCAATGAAGAGTTGGAACTTGAATTGGACGATGAATATGGCACCGAGGCTCACAAGGCTGCTGACAAGGATGAAAAGGAAGCACGCCAGATTGCTCGAAGAACTTACTTCCGCGAGTTATTCAGGATGCAGGTGGAGCTTGTCCGACTGCAGGATTGGGTCGTTCACACCGGCCATAAAATAGTCGTTCTGTTTGAAGGACGCGATTCAGCAGGGAAGGGAGGCGTGATCAAGCGCATAACCCAGCGACTAAATCCCCGTGTCTGTCGTGTGGCGGCACTTCCCGCTCCAAATAGCCGCGAGAAGACTCAGTGGTATTTTCAGCGCTACGTGGCTCATTTGCCTGCTGCTGGGGAAATAGTACTTTTTGACCGGAGTTGGTACAACCGTGCTGGAGTTGAACGCGTCATGGGTTTCTGCACAGATGAGGAATATGAAGAGTTTTTCCGCACTGTGACCGAGTTCGAAAAAATGCTCGTGCGTTCCAACATCCAGCTCGTGAAGTACTGGTTTTCCATCACCGATGCAGAGCAGGAATTCCGTTTCAGATGCCGTGTAAATGACCCCTTGAAGCAATGGAAGCTGAGCCCGATGGATCTAGAGTCTCGCCGACGTTGGGAGGATTATACCAAGGCTAAGGAAATTATGTTGTCGAGAACCTCGATCCCTGAAGCGCCTTGGCATGTTGTACGGGCGGTTGACAAAAAGAAGGCCCGTCTGAATTGCATTCACCACCTGCTCGAACAGGTTCCCTATCAGATTGTAGAAAAAGAACATATTGAACTTCCGCCAAGGGTTCATCACGAGGATTATGTGCGCCATCCTCTTCCTGAGGAATTCATGATTCCTGAGGTGTACTAAGTCGCCAACAAAAAATATCCCTATGAAGGGGATGGGTCTTCACTGAAAAACTGAGATTCGCTTTGAGGCTCTGTATCGGCAGGAAAATACAAAACACAATTAATGTAACCTACTCACCACATGTGAGGGAAGTGATGTGACAATATCGTAACATTAAAATCCTTCCACTTGATGGATCCTTTCGGGTTCAGTGGAAAGATGCATCTACTCCTTGCTGACATCGTTACCATCTCCACCGGAACATGGATACTCCTCGGACTGGCTCTTTTTCTGGCTCTCAGCTTTGAATTCGTCAACGGTTTCCATGACACGGCTAATGCCGTGGCTACGGTCATCTACACAAACACTCTTCCTGCTGTTCCGGCAGTTATTTGGTCGGGCTTCTTTAACTTCTTAGGAGTACTGACTTCAAGCGGGGCTGTTGCATTCGGGATCGTTAATCTGCTGCCAGTCGAGCTAGTCATTAATGTCGGCTCAGGACCAGGTTTTGCAATGGTGTTCTCCCTTCTAGCGTCAGCGATTATATGGAATGTGGGAACTTGGTTTTTCGGTCTGCCGGCTTCAAGTTCGCACACTCTGATAGGTTCTATCATCGGTGTGGGAGTGGCCAATGCATTAATGAGCGACTCTCATAACTGGACGGATGGGGTGAATTGGACCAAAGCAAAAGAGGTTGGTATGGCCCTCCTTATTTCGCCAGTGATTGGTTTTTGCGCAGCAGCTCTCCTGCTGATCGTAATGAAAATCCTCATTAAAAATCCAAAGCTTTTCACAGCTCCTGAGGGTCATCATCCGCCTCCAGGGTGGATACGAGGACTGTTAATGTTTACCTGTACAGGTGTCAGTTTTGCCCATGGTTCCAACGACGGACAAAAAGGCATGGGTCTGATCATGCTCATCTTAGTCGGCATCGTTCCCAGCATGTACGCGATCAAAGGGGAATCCTCATCGATGGAGTTGGACAATCTACGACATTCGATCAAACAGTCTGCTGCGTATTGTAGCAATCATGCTGCCGGTGCGAACGAGGCCCTGATAAGTGAAAATCCTAGTAAGGTAATTTCAGATTTTACCCGTCATCCCGACAAGACAACACCAGAACTGTTTAAATCCTTGGAATTGGTTGGAACAAGAAGTGTAGAACTGCTCGGTTCTGTAAATTCTGTCAGCGAGATCCCAAAAGAAAAGCTTGGTTCACTCAGAAGTGATCTTTATCTCATCTCTTCAGCTGCTACCAAACTCTCCAAAAATCACCTTCTCGATCCATCAGCTGATAAGGATGCGAAGTCACTGACTAATTCCATTAATGCCGTCACAAACTACATTCCCGTCTGGGTAAAAATCGCAGTGGCTATAGCTTTGGGGCTGGGAACAATGATTGGATGGAAACGTATCGTCGTAACGGTCGGTGAGAAAATTGGTAAATCGCATCTTACCTATGGCCAAGGAGCCTGCGCTGAGCTTGTTGCTATGTTGACCATTAGTATGGCGGACATCCTTGGTCTTCCGGTCAGCACAACCCATGTGCTCTCCTCCGGTGTAGCCGGAACGATGGCGGCAAACGGCTCTGGTCTCCAGATGGAGACAGTCCGTAATATCCTATTGGCGTGGGTGCTGACGCTACCAGTCTGTGTTTTTCTTGGAGCCGGTCTCTTTTCACTGGGACTGAATCTACTCGCAGGACTTGGAATGAAATAATTCCAGATTACCTTTCATGCATTCCGGAATTTCCAGCCTGCGTTGCACGAAAATCGTAGCCACTATTGGGCCCGCCAGCAGTTCCCCTGACATCCTTCGCAAGCTCATCCAAGCTGGCATGGACGTTGCTCGGTTGAATTTTTCTCATGGCGACTATAATTCCCATGCTGCGGTGATTTCCAATCTGCGGACGATTTCAGAGGAACTAAACACCCCTGTAACCATCCTGCAGGATTTACAGGGTCCCAAGATCCGCGTAGGCAAGATGTCTGGTGGAGAAATCACCCTACAGATTGGCGATCTAGTTGATCTGCTTCCCGAAGAGGATTTTTCAAACCAGCCCGCAACGATTCCTATTGATTATCCGTATGCTGCCGAAGAGGCAAAACCCGGAATGCAGGTTCTTCTTGCTGACGGTCTCTTTGAAATGGTTGTCACTGAAGTGCTCGGCAGGAGTGTAAGGTGCCAAGTCATCGAGGGGGGGATCCTTAAATCACGCAAAGGCGTCAATTTTCCAAATCTAAACCTGCGCCTGCCTTCGCTAACCGAGAAAGATCTGAATGATTTGGATTTCGGTCTCTCTCAGGGAGTGGACTGGATCTCTCTGAGCTTTGTCCGCAGTGCGGAGGATGTTCAGAACATCCGACGCATCATCCACAACAAGGGACTTAATACACCAGTCATTGCGAAAATTGAAAAACCGCAGGCTATCGAAAAGCTAGGGGAGATTCTCGACTGCGTAGAGGGAATCATGGTTGCGCGTGGGGATCTGGGCGTTGAACTCAGTGCTGAAAAAGTTCCGATGCTCCAGAAGCACATCATAGAAAACTGCAACCGCCGCGGCCTTCCGGTTATCACGGCAACTCAGATGCTTGAAAGCATGATCGTGGAACCAAGACCCACACGCGCAGAAACTAGCGATGTGGCCAATGCCATCATCGATGGCACCGACGCGGTGATGCTTTCCGGAGAATCGGCTGTAGGGGCCTTTCCTGTACGGGCGGTCGAAACTATGAGCCGTATCGCCGGCGAGGTCGAAGATAAGATCACATTCAAGACCTATCCCCCGATTGGGCACGATGTCGTTCAGGCGCTCATCGAGGCTGTTAATTCCATAAGTGGCGTGCTTCATCCACGAGCTATTGTTGTCATGACAACAACCGGCCACACAGCCCATGTCGTTGCAGCTCAGCGCCCCAAAGCTCCAGTCATAGCCATAACGACGGATCTCCATGTTTATCACTCTTTAAATCTCTTTTGGGGTATTAAACCACTGCTCATTTCGGGCATCCCGGATACCTTCGAGGGACTCGTCGCCCAAGCTCAAAACACCATGCTGGATAGAAATCTCGTCCTGGATGGGGATAAAATCCTTGTGCTCGGCGGCGTACCATCCGGCAAATCACGCGGAGCCAACTTCATCAAAATTCACACAGTGACCCAAAACTGATTAAATAAGTGAGAGCGCATGGGGTCTAACGATCGAGCCACTACTCACACCAAACATCCAGTCATTAATACCGATGTGGCAAGGGCATCAAGTACAAGTTTGGAAATAAAAAGGGCGTCTCTTTACGAGACGCCCTCTTCCCCATGAAAAAGAGTATTCTTACAGCTTAGGCTACCTGCTTAGCGCGGCGAACTGCCTGAAGCAGGAGAACACCGGCAAAAGCCATGCAGGCCGTCAGAGGAGGAGCTGGAGCTCCAGGCGCTGCAATTGCAGCCTCAAAGCCGTGGCTTCCTGTACCATTGACATAGATTCCTACAATTATGTCCCCGGAAATTCCTGTGACGGTTGTTCCACCGATACCCAAAGGATCAACGACGGCTGTCCATGTGCTTGATTTTGTGTTGTAGAGAAAGCCCTGATTAACACCACCGACAACATCGTAACCTACCACATAGTCCCCCGACATACCCAAGGCGTAGGTCTGCTGTGCCGAGGGAGCACTCAGCGAGGTCCATTGCCCCCCGTTATAGAGAAATCCTTGGAAGTAACCGCCCTGGTTGTAAGCCCCGACGACGCTGCTACCGGAGATCCCGTATGCATAGGTACCTCCTGAGTTGAAGTGATATGCAGCCGTGGTGCCAGTTGCATTGGGCTCCGTCAGGATGGTGTAGCCCAATGAAGGGTTATACAGAAAGCTCGATGCCCTGCCGGCCTGAGTGAAGTAACCTGTCACATTTGCGCCCGAAATGCCTGAAACCACCGTGGAGCCAGCCGTCGAGTTGGGGACATTCAGCGTGCTGTAAGTGGATCCATTGTAGACATAGTTCTGTTGCTTGCCGCTGTAATTGACATATTCCCCAACCGACTCGTTCCCAGAAATGCCCGTAACCATCGTTGTATTGGGAACCGCTGATGGGTAGGATGACGGGACTCGGGAAGTTGGACCACATGAGAGTTAGTCTTCTGGGGTTGATTTGGGTTGTAGTTGGTTGTTGTTGTGCTGTCCATCTCCGACGCAGGGAGGCCGTAGGCCGACCGGAGACGGAGATG
>CAIJRY010000161.1 GCA_903823215.1 uncultured Spartobacteria bacterium | reverse complement strand
GGCAACTTTGCCTCGGACAGCCTGATCGACGTACCGCTTGATGCGATCCCCGAACCCGGCACGGACAAGGATTCCTGGGGTCGCTTCCCTCTCGGTGTGGCTTGGTTGCTAAAGCGCGAGGGATATCCGATTAACCGCGGCATCGACGCCGTCCTGTACGGTAATATTCCCGGCGGTGGCATGTCCCGCTCCGCCTCGCTTACGCTAAACCTTCTCATTTCACTCGCTGAAGTGAACGGCGTCACGTTCGCTCCGGATACACCCTCCCAGTTGCGTATCGTTGAACTCGCGCAGGCCGTGGAGAACGACTACATCGGTTCTCCATGCGGAAATCTCGACCAGATCATGATTCTCTTCGCCCGTGACGGGAGGGGGACTCATTACAATCCCGGCGACCGTTCGATTCGCCATATCCCCCTTGGCTCCAGATCTCCCGATTTTCGGATCATGAGCCTCGACACCGGCACGGTTCGACCGGGACTCGAGAAATCGACCTACAAGACACGCCACGCCGAGTGCCGTGAGCTGCTCTCGCTTGCTGAGGCCCCCTTCGGTATCACTTCTCTCGGCGATGTCAGGACGCAGGAACAGTACGACGCGATCTTTGCCCACTTCGGGATCTCTCATCCCCATCTCTGCCGCAGGCTAAGCTACATCTTCGGTGCCCAGCAGCGCTTCGGCACCATGCTCAAGGCCTGGGAGCAGGGGGATATCATGACCGTGGGGGGGATCTTCCGTGCTGACGGCCTCGCTCTGCGAGACGATTACGAGATTTCTGGTCGGGAGCTTGAGACCATGTGTGATATCGCCCGTACGGTTCCCGGAGTCCTCGGCGAGCGGATGCTTGGAGGTGGTGACAAGGGTGCCAGCGGCGCTCTGGTGCTCACCGAAAACGAGAGGGATCTGCGAGATGCCGTGGCTACTGCCTATCCCCGTAGCCATCCTGACTGTGCCGATCACTATGCCGTCCACTCCCTCCGAATAGTCGACGGGATCACCTCGCTTCCCGGCTGGGCGTAATGTCAGAATCTCCCATGCTCCGACCTCACCGCCGCTGGAACCCGCTGACTCGGGAATGGCTTCTTGTTTCACCTCACCGTGCCCAGCGCCCCTGGCTCGGACAGGTCGAGAAGATCACAGACGAACGCCCCTTCTACGATCCCACTTGCACGCTCTGCCC
The DNA here is from genome assembly GCA_903823215.1 of uncultured Spartobacteria bacterium. Taxonomy (GTDB): domain Bacteria; phylum Verrucomicrobiota; class Verrucomicrobiia; order Chthoniobacterales; family UBA6821; genus UBA6821. The sequence goes on along the minus strand of CAIJRY010000161.1, from coordinate 5,217 downwards.
GGGAAACGTACGCGTCAGCGGCGAGAGGAATCCTCCTTACGCCGACACCTATGTGTTCGGGAACGATTTTCCCGCACTTCTGCTCCCGGATGATCACGTCAAGGAAGAACGTGATAGTTCCCTCTTCCGCTCCCGCGAGGTCTCGGGCGAGTGCCGGGTGATCTGCTTCTCACCACGCCACGATCTCTCGCTGGCCCAGATGTCGGAGGGTGAGATCGTCCGTGTGATCCGTACCTGGCAGGAACAGACTGCGGATCTCGGTTTGCGCAACCGCTGGGTTCAGGTTTTTGAGAACAAAGGTGCCGCCATGGGCTGCTCCAATCCTCATCCCCACGGCCAGATCTGGGCGGGTGATTTCCTTCCCGAGGAACCGGCCAAGGAAGACCTATCGCAGCGTGAGTATTTTCAAGAGCACGCCCGCCCGCTCCTGCTGGACTATGCGGCCGAGGAACTCAAAGACGGCTCCCGTATTGTTGTGGAGGGCGAGCATTGGTTCGTCGTGGTGCCCTACTGGGCGCTCTGGCCCTTCGAGACGCTCCTTCTCCCGAAAACAGATCATGTTTCCCGGTTGACTTTGCTGCCCGAAAGCCATCTCTCCGATCTGGCCGAAACCATGCGTCGCCTGCTGATCCGCTACGATAATCTCTTCGAGTGTTCCTTTCCCTACTCGATGGGATGGCATGGAGCCCCGTTCCTGTCAGGCGAGACAGGGAATCCGGAGTCGTATTGGCAGCTTCATGCACACTTTTACCCGCCGCTCCTGCGTTCCTCCTCGGTGAAGAAATTCCTCGTCGGCTACGAGATGCTCGGAGAGGGACAACGCGATCTCACTGCGGAGCAGGCTGCCGAACGGTTGAGGTCGCTGCCATCCGAACGCTACGCGCCCTGAGAGGCACTGTGGAGCCGCGGAAAGGTTCGGAAGATCCGCTGCAAAGAAGCGGATCACAGCCCGAAATCGGGCCTCAGAAATATGTGAACTTTTTGAATACCTGTTCTTCATTGCTGATCAAGGAGTTATACCACATCAGCACCCCATCAATTACATAAGACCCTTTTAAAAATATAGGGTAACTTTTCTCCACTCATCCGTTCTTCCAAGTATGCAGCACAACACTTGGCAGAAAAACTCGACCGCAGAATACAGAAAACCAGCATGGATCCGCACTGAGTGGATGCGAGGCGGTACCGTTGAACGGCATGAGGGACTCTTTGGGGAGAGCGAGTACGTGAAACGCGATTTTTTTGGAAATGTGACTCACCGAAAAAAACGCATTTGGTGATTAGAGCTGCATGGCATCAGCGAGATGAATCGCCTGAGTGAAGCACTCGGAACTCCCACTCACGAGCCTCCCGATTCCATCTGCACTCCACTTCTTGTGGAGGATCACGAAGTAACCCAACACCCGAATTTCATTCCCGTAAACGAAACGACTCGAATCCCGTATCTTCAATAATGGAACAAAAAATATATCCTACCATCAGTCTGAGCACGAAATGGGAAAACGGAAACGGCGGATTCTTGATCTACCATTGGTGCCGGGTTTTCAAAGAGCACCTTCCTAAAGATTGCGATCTGAACCAAATCCTCACGGCAAAGCGCATGGCGGATAAAGGCACCGGGGTCCGCTGCTTTGCAGTCGATGTGCTCTTCTCCTGCTTCGTTACAAAGGAAAAAACCGTTGAATGGATTGTTGCGCTCATTGGCCTCATCACAAAGGCAGGCAGCAACTATCGATCCACGGAAATCGTCACCGAATGCCTCAACTTGCTTGATGCAGAGGTAGCTGGACTCGGAAGAGTAATGATTTGGTGTGTTCCCACCGATATTGAGGAGCCATTTAATTACTACAAATTCTTCTCCTATCCCTCCGTTGAGCTAATCCGCCCCGGAACCAACACCACACACTCCAGCGAGCCAGGTCAATTGCAGCCTGCCATGCAGGATGGATTCGCCCGATGCTTGCAATTGAGCATGCAGGAAGGACTGGACCGTTGCAAAATACGCTCCCAGCGCGATGCCCTCCGCCGCCTTGTTTCCATCACGAATGCAATCGAATGGTCCGGAGGAAAACTCGGTGATATCACCCTGAACAAATCAGCACTCATGGTGGCTCCGTCGGGATCCGGAAAAACATGGCTGGTCAAACTTGCCGGACGCGTCCTGGGTCTTCCGGTTCATTGCTACACCGTTTCGGGCTGGTCACCGAGGGATAGTTATTCACGGCATGATTCCATGTCTCTGGCTATCAAGCAGGTCGAGGGAGCAAACGATGGATGCATCATCTTTCTGGATGAAATTTGCAAGATTTCCAATAATGGTATGGGGGGATCGAGCAACTACTGGAAGACCTGCCAGACGGAAATCATGCAGCTTGTGACTGGGGATGTTTCCGACTTTCCCACGACCCCGCAATTCCGGGAAAACTTCGGGAAGTGCTGGTTTATTTTTGCAGGCGCCTTTCAGGATTTGTACCGGGACCAGCTTGGCACGGAATCTCCCAGCACCGAACAGGTGGAGCGACTCGATATCACCCTCGACGATGTGATTGCGTCTCGGATGCTGCCGGATGAACTGATCAACAGAACCGGGGCCTTTGTTCATCTGGCACCCCCGGGGATGACAGACATCCGCCTGGCAATGATCCAGGTGGAACTTGCCGCTGGAATCTCCATTCCGGAGAAGGAACGGGAGACTTATGCCGATGAAATCGTCTCCCGGATGCAGGGGTTCCGTGGCCTAGAGAATTACGCTCTTCGGATCGCACAGGAAGCTTTCCGAATGGAACAAAAGTCCTCGTCTTCAGGGGGCGGGAGTGTTGGGAAACGGAGGAAGAAGAGTCCACCCCGGGGTAGTTAAGAACATTTGCTATCCGCCTCTATGAAAATCCTCATTACCGCAGATCTCCACGGGAAATGGAGTTGGTATGAATGGCTGTCACAGCGGCAAGTCGATCTTATCGTTATCGCCGGAGATTTGATTGATCTGCTGGCTTGTGATGATCACGAGATAGAATGTGCAACGGCGTTTCTCGCCGGTTTTCATTCACCAATTGCTGTGGCTTCCGGAAATCATGACAATCCCTTTGCCTGGTTTCCGCGCTTGAATTCAATCGATATTCTCACCGATGGGCAATCGAAGTTCTTCGGGGATCTGCTCGTCACATCATTGCCTTTCGACGAAACAGATCCTGGTGATAATGATGTGATTCTGCACGATGCGCAAAAGCGAGTAGGTCAGCATCCGTGGCTGGTGATCCACCACGATCCGCCCTGCGGTTCGCCGGTTGGTGGCAAGGATGCCTCGACTCAGATTCTACGCCAGATAAGACAATACAAACCGGATTATTTGGCATCCGGACACTGGCATAATCAACCCTATGTCGGGAGCTGGTATTGCAAAGTGGGGCCGACCATCTGTTTCAATGCGGGGCGACCTGAAATACCGGCAATTGTACGACCAAACTGTATCTATCTCGACACTTCTCTGCGCCGCGCTTGGTGGATGAATACCTATATGTGGGGCAAAGCCACTGAGTATGTGGCTTTCGATTGAGAATCCTTACCATGAAAATCCTCATCACCGCAGATTTGCACGGACGCGAAAATTGGTACCGATGGATTGCAACGCAGCAGCCCGAATTGCTGGTGATCGCTGGCGATCTGACCGGCGATCTCGGGATGAACACGCAGCAGATCGATTTTATCGTTGATCAGCTCTCCTCGCTTCCGTTTCCGGTAGCCGTCTGCAGCGGCTCTCATGACTCCTCCACCGAAATGTTTTCACGACTTGCAGCCGCGGGAGTACTCACCGATGGGGCGACAGCAGAGATCGGCGAAATGCTTGTGACCTGCCTTCCCCATCGACCGATCGAGGGTGTAAATAATGTGATTTTGGGGTTAGCCCAGGAGCGGAGGGAGAACAAGGTGTGGCTTGTATTGCATCACGCCGCACCTTCCATCACAGAGAGTACCCATGACTCGGGAAGCACGAGCATTCTGAGGCAGCTTCGGCAATATCAGCCCGATTTTTTGGCCTGCGGTCACTGGCACAATCCGAAGTACTACAAGGCGTGGTATTCTTCGGTAGGCCGTACCAAGGTTTTCAATCCCGGTTACAGGTTGGTTCCTGGGGATGCCCCAAACTGCGTGATTTTCGATACGGAAACGAAGGTGGCAACTTGGCTTGACCGAGGTTCGCTGAAAGGAGGCCCTTCGCGCGTTGAGCAGACTAGGTTCGACTGATGGAGCTGTTTTTTTGATGTGATCTGGTGGTGCCGCCGAAACGGATAAGCTGAATCCATGGCGAGGTAAAGTTACGGGGTGTTCTCCGTATCTTTTGGTCTATGGATAAAACATTCAATCAATGGCTTCCTGAATGCGAAGCCGATCTTAGAAATCATGTGCAGCTTCTGCACAAAAAACACAGAGCTTGGCGCCTGGGCATGGAATCGGGGGATCTTTTTCACGATGTCGTGGTGAGGCTCGCGGGACATAATCATCAGGTCGAGAACCGGCGTGCCCTCTTTGGGTTGGTGAGCAAGGCCGCGCTGAACAGGCTCAGGGATCTGGGCCGAAAGCAGAGTTATCGGGGGAGTTTCTTTTCCAAACCAATGCCCACAAGGTTGCGACCCATGCCGGGTAGTTCGCTGGAAACTCTTCCTTCCAAATCACTTTCACCCGCCGAGCAGACGGCTCTGAACGATCAGATTGAGATGATAGGGAAGGCTAGTGATCGAGATCCGCAACTCAGGTTGCTCTTTCATAGCCTCGTTGATCTGACAGGGAGGGATGAATCCACTTCAGGTGCCAATGTCGCTCAGTATCTCGATCTTCCGTACAAGCAGGTGCTCAAATCCATGGAGAAGCTGCGCACCGTGGCCCGAAGGATGATCTAACCCAAGCCTTCCCACTTAATTTTCAAAAACCATGAATTCTAATGACCCAACCCAATGGCCCGTCGGCACAGCGGTCCGCGTCGTCAAACTTGCTGTAGCCGATGATCCACAGTACCAAACCTGTTCATGGAAAGACTGGAAAGCCGGAGAATTCAATGATGGATCTCCTCCCGTGGATTATGAGGTTGCGTAAAGATTTTTCTGTAAAATTGGTTAAGGGAGTGGAGAGTCGATGGGGTTCATGTTGAGGTAGATTTTTCCTGTGATCCACTCGTCGGAGATTTCACAGAGGAGGGCGGATACGAGGCGCAGTAGAGAGGCT
>CAIJRY010000160.1 GCA_903823215.1 uncultured Spartobacteria bacterium | reverse complement strand
ATCATGGATGTGCCAGCTGTTTCCTGGTTTCGCTACTATCAGGATCTTGACCAATGGAGGCCTCGGGGTCCCCGTTATCGTTCCTTAATCGGTCAGAAAACTCCCGATGGGATGGTTGATATTACTGCAGACCGCCTCGTGGACGAAGTGCTCGCCCTAGAACCACTTTTTGGAAAGTGACTTTTCCAAAAAAAACTGGACTCTAGCTGGTGGGATTTCGAGCCGAATTACTACAAATATTTTCATAACTCCCTGATTATAACGAGTGGAGCGGACGAAGGGATTCCAATACTTCGAATAAGCTAGTGTTTATGAGGCTCTACTGGCCGTGTTGATTTTTCCTGACACTTTCCTGACAAAAAATCACTACCCTCGAATCATTCCCTAGGGAAGTAGGCTTCGGCCTGTTACTTCTTTTTTTCAGCGGGCTTGGACGATCTCTTTAAAACCTCATCCAGTTTTTCCCTCAACTCCTGGATCTCAAACGACAGCTCAGCGAAGGCTTCGATACCTAAGCCGAATTGCATACATTCATCCACCCCTTGTTCTATGATGATGTCGATCTGATTCCTCGATCTGATGACTACTTCGTTGCAGACATCACAACATTTATTTTCTCTCTTTGCGCCTTCATAAAAAAGAGGCTCTGGATTATTTCCCTTCTCATCTTCTATCTCGATGTTGCACAAACAGCAGGTGAAGGGTTTTAGTGATTTTTTAGGAGAGGCTTTTTTGCTCATGGCTAGTGGAGGTGTGTTTAATTTCCCAAGCTGATTGCTAAGGAAGAATCTTCCCGATACATCAAGTAAGTGATTGTCAGAGTCAGACATGTCAATGGTGGGAATGTTACGGTTTAGCCATATTCCTCCTATGGACACTCTTCAGCTTCCCATAATCAGTTTGCGGAATGTGTCTGCCGCAACATTTACTCATCCCCTCACCACTGGCAGTTCATCCCAATCCGTCGTGTAGTTGGGTGAATGCCTCTCTGCCTTCATTCTCCAACTGTCTCCCCTATTCGCAGTCCCCATAGAGGCACGAGTGATAACAGGCGAGCGGTTATCTCCCATGCGCCGGTTGATCTCATCCACGATCTTATCAATGTCGATTTTTCCATTGACTGGAGCATGGAATAGACTGGGTTGGTATTCCTCCTCAGACACAAGATGGGCCAACATCACTCCTGTCTTTTTGTAGCGATAGCCAGTTCGATAGATAGATCGAAGCAGTTCCCGTGCTGTTGCCATGAGCTCTGAAGTTGAAGCGGTAGGGGTGGGCAGGGTGACTCCGATTGATGGGTAATATTGAGGGTCTTCTTTCCTGAATCGGTTGGTCTGAAGGAATATCTCGATGTGCGTGGCAAGTAGTCCAAAGCGTCTGATCTTTTCTGATGCTCTTGCGACATGGCTAGCCAGGGCTTCTTCCAGATCCTCTAGTTCCTCAACGTGACTGCCAAAGGATCGGGATGCTATGACTCCTTTTCGAGGTGGAGGCATTTCCTCTAAACCTAAACAGGAGACCCCGTTTTGCTGTGATCGATAGTCCGTGTCGATTTCTTCCTGAATCGGCAGGGCATCCAGATCCGCCCGCAGGGCAATTAGCCGGGTGCACCCAGTAACCTCACGGGCAAGATTGCTCACAATACCAACCCCTTCCGGCCCAAGTTCGTACGGAATGCCATGCTTCGAAAGATAACGCCCTACATACGCCGTGGTTTCTGTCTCCTTCCCGCTAAGTTCAGGATTACTGTGCAGATGGCGGCGTATCGTTCTTAAATCTTCCCCGATCAATGCCGTTTCAGCGCGTTGATTTTCAGGATCAGCCGACGATCCCACAATTGAGATGGGTATGCTCAATCCATAAAGGTTATCAGTTTTCTCCATGCCTGCAACAGCTACCCTGATTCATTGTGGATACCTCAGTGGTGACTAGGAGGGATGGATACCGCAACTACGATCAGACAGCAAATGTCCGAGCCTCGACACACTTCCCCTGATAGCTAAAAAAAGATCCACCCGCACAGAGGAAAGGATTTTCCCCGCCCCTCCCTCATTCATGGAGGGAAAGTTGTCATCGGAGTTTATAGTCCCATGATAGAAGGGCATCGCTGGAGGTTGCGTAAAGATTTTTCTGTAAAATTGGTTAAGGGAGTGGAGAGTCGATGGGGTTCATGTTGAGGTAGATTTTTCCTGTGATCCACTCGTCGGAGATTTCACAGAGGAGGGCGGATACGAGGCGCAGTAGAGAGGCT
>CAIJRY010000159.1 GCA_903823215.1 uncultured Spartobacteria bacterium | reverse complement strand
CCGGGCATCGAGAAACTTTCCACAGCCCTTGAAACGAGTTTCTCCTCGCTTATTCCTGCTAACCCCCATGTGGCCTGGACCGAAAATGTTGAAGCAATTATTGTGGCCGTGGCGCTTGCCGTGGGATTTCAAGCCTACTTCCTCAAACCTTTCAAGATCCCCACTGGATCGATGCAACCCACACTGTATGGAATGACTGGGCCCCCAGTCACAGAGCAGACTCCCCCACCCCTCGCAAGGATCCTTGATTTCGTCCAACTTGGTCGCACTCATCTCGATCTCAAGGCCTACAAGCAGGAAGAAATTCTCGATTTGCAGGAACAGACGAAGTTGAATTTCTTCACATTCACTGATGTGACCACAACAGCCGGGACGCATAAAATATTTGCCCCCAGGGATGTGCTTGCACGCGATTTCGGAATCCGTCCGGGGAGGGTCTATGAGGCGGGAGATTCTATCGTGCATGGGTATGTCCAGGCAGGCGATCAGGTCTTTGTGGATCGGATGACTTATCAATTTCAAAATCCCAAGAGCAGCGATGTCTGTGTCTTCACCACAAAGGGTATCAGGAAAATTGAAATGGGCCTTGATCCTGCCCTCGGCTCCCAATTCTACATTAAACGACTGGCAGGAGTTCCTGGAATGACCCTCCGAATCGATTCACCAAGCCTCTTCCTCAATGACACCCTGGCCGCATCTCCTCAATTCCAGCGTGTCATGAGCTGCCAGAACGGCTACCGTGGATATTCCAACCCCAGTTATCCAGCACAATATCTAACGACAACCAAGGACTCGTTCACCGTGCCACCTCACTCATTTTTTGCGCTTGGAGACAATAGCTACAACTCTAGTGACAGTCGTTATTGGGGAGTCGTTCCAGAGCACAATGTGATTGGTCGCGGCTTCTTTGTCTATTGGCCGTTTTCCAATCGTTGGGGCTTTGTTCGTTAGAATTCTTACTTCTTCTTGAGCGGCTTTGCTCTTGGAGGGGTCTTTTGGGTGACTTTCTTTCCGAGCGACACCTTGGATGCCACTTTAAGGCGCAAAGCATTCAAACGGATGAAGCCTGTGGCGTCTCCTTGGTCGTAGGCCTGTGTCGGATCAGCTTCCATCGTCGCAATGTCGGGACGGTAGAGTGAGACAGGACTCTTGCGGCCTGCAGCGAGGATGTTTCCTTTGTAGAGTCGGACACGGACAGTACCGGTGACATTTTTCTGCGACTCCGTAATGAACGCCTGCAGGGCAAGACGCTCTGGGGCAAACCAGAAGCCATTATAAACGAGCCTGCTGTATTTAGGAATCAGACCGTCACGCAGGTGCATCACTTCGCGATCCATCGTGAGCGATTCCATCTGGCGATGAGCAAAGTGAAGAATGGAACCACCGGGAGTCTCATAGACACCCCGGCTCTTCATGCCGACAAATCGGTTCTCAACCATGTCTACACGCCCGACCCCATGCCGTCCCCCCATCTTGTTGAGAACCTTCATCACGCTCAGAGGATCAAGCTCTTTGCCATTCACACCAACGCAGTTCCCCTGGAGGAAATCGAGTGTCACGATCTCCGGTTTGTCCGGAGCATCCTCAGGACTGACTGAGAGCTTGAACATGTCCTTGTTCGAGGGATCGAAGGCATCAAACCAAGGATCCTCAAGGATACCGCTCTCGTAGCTGATATGGAGAAGATTGCGGTCCATGGAGTACGATTTTTTGGCACTCGCCTCGACATTCACCTTGTGAGCAGCGCAATAGGCGATCATCTCGGCACGGCCTGGAAACTGCTCGCGGAAGCGTTCCTCACGCCACGGAGCGATCACCTTAAGTTCGGGAGCGAGCGCCGCGGCGGCTAGCTCAAAACGCACCTGATCATTCCCCTTGCCTGTGGCACCATGAGCGATGGCATCAGCCCCCTCAGCGAGGGCAATATCCACCATCCGTTTGGCAATGAGGGGACGGGCGATACTCGTGCCAAGAAAATACTCCCCTTCGTAGAGAGCTCCGGCCTGCATCATTGGAAAGATGAAATCACTCGCAAACTCAGCCTGCAAATCATCGACGAAACACTTGGAGGCGCCAGTCTTGAGGGCCTTCGGTTTAAGCCCCTTCAACTCCTCCTCCTGTCCCACATCGGCACAGAAGGCAATCACTTCAGCCTGATAGGTATCCTTGAGCCAGTTGAGAATAACGGAGGTATCGAGACCTCCCGAGTAGGCGACAACAATTTTCATCGCGTGATGGGATACACTTCCAAGGCGTAAGTTGCACGCTGATTCATCTTGTCCGAACATAAAAAGAACGACCGGATTACTCCGGTCGTTCTTTTAAAGGGATACGATTTTATCGAAGGATCAATTCTTGGGCTTGATGGGGGTTGAAGCAGGTGTGGCACCGGACTTGGCGGCCTGTTGGGCCTGAATCTGGGAAGCCAGGTTCTGAACAGCCTGATTAAGATCCACAAGAGGCACCCAACCGATCAGGTTACCCTGCTGCCCGGTGGATTTGTCGGCAAAGGAGGCCGCATTCAGAAGGCGGGCCTCACCTGTCTTTGTATTCCATTCCACAACGGAATCAACCTGCTTGTCGGCAATCGTGATTTTGGCGGCTATGGCTTGAAAGGTGGGTTGCTCCACGGACTGCTGTTGCTTTTCGCAAGCGGCAAGACCAAGTGTGGCACATACAAGAGCGAGGGAGGGATAAAACTTCATAGCCTTGAAAAGTAGATGCTCTCTTTCGGATTTCAAGGAACAAATCCTGAAGAGGAGAAAAAATGCCTCGCAATAAAATCTTGTTTTAACCTGTCTTCATGCCACATCCATCCTGATAAAATGCCAAGTGGCTACCCCGCATGGATTCGAACCATGAATAATGCCTCCAAAGGGCACTGTGTTACCGTTACACCACAGGGTAATCTTGATAAGATTTTTTATACTACTAATTCTTTCCCATCGGGATCAATGAGATTTGGCACTCTCGAGTCGCCTGTTGCCAAACGCTCTCTCTTTGAGAACAATCTCCCATCTCGACCATGACCATGAAACTCCGCAACAGACTGATCGCGCTGATTTGTCTGATTATATTTTTAGGATTGGGCGCAGCCCTTTTTCTTTCAACTTCAGCAAGGAAGCCATTCGCGGTGATCCTTTTCGTGGGTGATAACATTAATTCATCCAGTCTGACGGCGGCTCGACTTTTCTCAGGAGGTGGTGATGCCAAGTTGCAAATGGAGAATTTGCCCAATGCCGCCCTATGCAGAAACGCAGCAAATGATTTCTCCATTCCGGACAATGCTTCAGCTTCAACAGCCATTGCTGCTGGAAAACGGGTCAATCGTGGGAGTCTGTGCACAGACCCTTCTGGAACAAAACTGAGTTCCCTTCTGGAAATAGCGGCATCAAGAGGTCGCTCAACTGGTCTGATCACAATAGGTCCCATTACCGGAACGACTGCGGCTGCCTACTATGCCAAGTCGATCAATCCGGCGGATCAGTCGGACCTTGCAGCTCAGTTTTCCCATCACACTCCTTTTGATGTGGTCATCGGTGGTGACATCATCGGCAGTTCATCATCATCCACCAACGCACCGTCTGTTAAGCAGAGTCCTTTGGAATCAAAGGACAAAAACAGCATCGCAGTTTTCAGATCAATGGGAGAGTTGGAGAGCCAGCCATTCTGGAAAAGCACACCGGTTCTTGGGCTTTTTCCGGCGAATCAACTGTCACTCACCCACTCAGGGGAGGGTGATCCGAACGCCCCCTCCCTGTCCGATTTGGTACGCGTTGCAATCAGACATCTTCAGGCCAATAGACATGGTTATTTCCTTGTTGTGGATGATCCTGGGATTGGTATCGCTGCCGGAGCAAATGATGCCGAAAGCATGTTCAAACGCATCCTTGCATTGGATCAGGCAGTGTCAACGGCACGGAGATATGCCGGTGAGAACTCTCTCATTCTTGTGGCAGGCAGGGAAAACATAGGAGGATTACAACTCAACGGATATCCCTTTCTGGGTGATAAAGGCGTTGCCGTTCTGTCGCTTAACGCCCAAGGGAATCCCTCTCTCTGCTGGGCTACAGGCCCTGGGTTTGCCCCTGAAGATAAAAATGATGCCTCCCAGGGTAAAAAATCAAAGCAATCCACGCCCGGCATCCTCTCCCAGCCATCAGCTTATCCCCTCCCTCAGGCTCTCGGAGTGGCAGGTGATGTACTGACACTTGGAATCGGTCAAGGATCGGAAAAACTAAAGGGATTTCTCGACCTGACTGATGTTCACCGCTTGATCAACGAGCAGCTGTAGGTAACGCGTAAAAACTCATCCGTGAGCAAGGCGAACAGGGTCAGCGTAGCTCCCCTAAGCCAAGGTGCAGTAAGCCTCCAATAGCTCACCTCCAACCCCACCTACTGAAGCATGTGCTCCAGTGAAGGATCGGGCGGAGATCCTAGTTCGAGCGACTTATTGTAATGTTTGCGCGCCATCATCTTGGCTGGTGGTTTGCCCGTGGCGTAGATGACCGCAAGATT
>CAIJRY010000158.1 GCA_903823215.1 uncultured Spartobacteria bacterium | reverse complement strand
TGTTGCCCTTGACAGATAAGAGAGCAGCATCAGCAGTGCCGGTACAAGAACAAGTAAAAAGTGCTGTTGTGTTTTCATTGTTTTTAGATTTTTTCGTTGTTTTGGTCTAAGAAATCTTACGCCTTGCTGCTATCACTAGAGCCAACGCCCCGAGTCCAAACAGAGCGTAGGTAGAGGGTTCAGGGACGGACTGCGTGACCAGATAGTAGTTGAAGGCTTGACCTGTATAGGTGCTCGCTGGCCCGAAGGCCGAAGGCAGACTTGTTGCAAAGGTGAGTGAACGGTAGGCGACAAGATTAGTTACCGTTTGAGAAAAACCGACAGAAACGCTGTCTCTGTCGTATTCTGCCATGAACCAGTAGTCGCCTGGCAGAAGCGTGGGGGAAGTAGTGAAGGGAGTCTCGACTGTACCGGTCGAGGTGACAAAGAATGAGCCTGTCGTCGCCAGTAGCTGGTCTGGCAATCCATTGCTAAAGTCGGCTGAATACAGCCCGATGTTCGCATTGTAGCCGGCGTTTCGGAAAATCACGCCAGCGTCCAGCAAATCAACGGTCTGATCTAATGTAACCATGGAGCCCAAGAGGAAGTGTGCGCTAATACTTGAAGAGCCTCCCAGGTCATTAGAGTTGCCGTAAAGGTTGAATGCCGCTTGCGATGTGGCGAGACTTAGGAATCCGGAGAGGACAAGCGCCCCCAAAATACGATATGTTTTCATCTATTGATTAATAATTTTAGAAGTGCAGAAGTTTCTTTAGTCTTCAATTCTTTCATGGTTTTTGGGATTTATAGTCTGACTAAACAGCTCGTCTCCACCTTACAGCAATCACAAGCACCAGCACACCTAGACCGAAGAGTGCGTAGGTCGAGGGCTCGGGAACGGCGCTGACAACGGAAAAGCTCAGGGGTTTCCCTGACCACTGAGCACCAATGGATGCCGAATTACCATTGCCCCCCGTCATTCCCTGATATAGCGAGGTTGCAGAGCCCGTGGAGTAGGCCAAGTCGAAGCCTTGGCTCGGTGAATCGTAATCGGTGAACCCAAGATAGTAGCTTTGCCCGGCCGTGAGGGTAAAAGGGTTGTCGAGCGTTCCTCCGAACTGATAGACGGTAAGATGCTGTGATAAGTAATTGACTTCATTGAGCGTGGTGCCAATGACGGAACGGGAAACGCCTGAGAGGGTGCTGGTCCCGATCAGGCTGGAGGGAGTGCCTCCACTTGCGGAATAGAGGCTGAGGGTGAAGCTGTCAGTCGTCGGTAAAGTATTTGAGGAGTAATAGAGTCCGGCAAAATTCACGATATTTGCCGAGCCGCCTGCCGATGCCGTGAAGACATTTCCTACCATCGAGCCACCATCACACCCAAAGGTTTCATTGGGATTGGAGAGATCTGCCGCTCCGTTGTCGAAGAGGGTCGTATTGGCAGAGAGGCTCTGAAGTATGAGTCCAGATACGGTCATGCTCAGGAAAGCAGTGAGAAGGTTTTTGAGTTTCATGATTTCTGATTGAAATTTGTTTTCGAGCGCACTGGGCATAATCAGCCACATCACAATGCGCCATAGGGGGAATCACCTATTTATTGTTTATGGCGAACTTGTCACATTCGCTCTTTATATGGGATTCATGGCCCATCAGCGCTTCCTAGATGAGATAGTCGGCCCCGGTCTGATCCCAGATGACCCGTGCTCGTGCCAACTGGCAGAGTCTGCGGGCGGAGGGGAGTCCGAGCTTGAGCTTGATATTCTCCCGGTGGGCCTCGCCGGTCTTTATTGATATATCAAGGAGCGAGGCGATCTCCCTACAGGTATTTCCGAGTCCAAGGAGTCGGAATATCTCAAGCTCCCGCGCCGAGAGTGTCGAGAGATCCATGCTGCCTGCGGTGGAGTCCTCCCCAGGGTGAAGGGTGTGGATGTCGGGAGGCTCCTTCCCCTGCAAGGCATCAATGATTGTCCGGGCGAGATCCTCCGGATCGATCTCACGCGAAATCAGGATCACCCCTTTTCTCTGTTTCTCCGGGATCAGCCCGATCTCAGTCTCGTTGGCAAATAGGATGA
>CAIJRY010000157.1 GCA_903823215.1 uncultured Spartobacteria bacterium | reverse complement strand
CCGAGCGACCACCCGATCCGTGCCAAGAGCCTGATCCTCCACCCCACGAAGCAGAACCACCACGGTAGCCGGTAGCGCTGCCTGAACCGCCTCCCCACGAGGCGGAACCACCGCGATAGCCATGGGCATTGCCCGATCCGTTATTCCATGATGCAGAACCACCGCGTGAGTTATTATAGTAGCCGCTGTTGTTGTAGTTGTTGCGGTAGGCATTGTTGTAATAACTGCCTCCATAGAATCCAGCTCCACCCCAGCCGTAGGCGGGGACGACAGCGGCAGGAGGTCCGTAAACTGTAGGTCCCGGAGAATAAACGCCGCTGCAACCGGTTTGGGAGAGAAGGATGAAGGGGTAGAGAGCCACCAGAGCGAGTAGGGAGAGGTGTGATTTCATGGGGAGTTCTCAGTGAGGGTTAGCGGCCTGAGGAGTGGAATACGGCAGCAAAGGGGATTCCAGAGAATTCAATAGGTTTGTGAAATTCGAAGGAAGAGTTTGAAAGCCAAGGATGCAGGTTCCATCGGGAGAACTCGACAACGGTACGCGGATACATGGGCTTGTCTGTAAAAGTGACGGCGAGTCTTCGAGGAAGTGTGTCACGACCCGCATCAATCCAGATTTCCCAATTCACATCAGGTGATCGGAAGGCGAGATGATCGCACGCAACCCCATTGACTTTCGTGCGACCAATCACAATCCCACTCAGAAGATTGTGCGTCAGAATGGAGTAGGGATCACTATAAAACAGGGGCGAGGAGGGAAAACGAATCCCCGTTTCACGGGTCAAACCAGTAAGCATTTCGTCCAATGTCGAAGGGGCACTCGTTGTGGAATAAACCTTTTTCTGAGGAGCAAGAGCTGAAACGGATGCTCCATTATAGAAAAAATCAAAGGCAGGAGCATCACCGCCAAGCTCCGCGCGGAGTTTATCGGGACGCTTGAGTGCGACATTTCCCGTAGAAAAGAGAGTGATGAGTTGTCCTGTGAAAGCAGGTACTTCCAAAATGCTCTTCGAGCGAACAGTGAAAGATTTTGCACTAGAGAGGGCAGTGCTCATGTTCTTGAGCAAGGCGAGGGCTGCTGGATCAACCGCAGCTTTTTTTTCAGCGTGAAGAGGGGAGGCGATCAGCAAGGCTGAGAGAGATAGAATGCCGAATGTTTTCATGGTTTGGTTTAGGGGGTAAGTGAGGTGATCAATTAACAATCTGCCTGAGGGATAAAAGCACCTCCAATTTACAGAAGAAAGATCCTTCTAGCGAGCGGTCAAAATTAAACATTTTTTGGGGCTGGTGAAAACCAAGGAGTGAGGATTTTAAGACAGGCTCTAAGAGCTTTCACCGTGGACGCTCCCATTATCGTTGAGAGCAACAACTCCATCCTATTGCTCTCAATCAATTTTCTGATTTAGATCCAGAAGACTATGAACAAGTCTCAATGCCGTGGAACTGGAAAGCCCAGTCTCGGAGTGATAACTATTCACCAATGACTGCATGCCTCCCTGTTCAACCTGCCTCCAGAAGCATCGAACTCATGGCGCCAGCCGGCTCTTGGGAATCTCTCTCCGCTGCGCTGAAAGCTGGGGCCGATTCCGTTTACTTGGGCGTTGGAAAAATGAATATGAGGGCTCGTGCAGCCAACAACTTCGCTCCCGATGATCTGTTGGAGATTGTTACCCAGTGCCGCACATACGGGGCAAAAGCCTATCTCGCCCTCAATACCATCCTGTTTGATGAGGAGCTGGAAGAGGCGGAATCACTCTGTTTCCTTGCGAAGGAAGCAGGAGTGGATGCTGTTATTGCGGCAGACCCCGCCATTTTACAGGCTGCCAAATCTGCGGGATTACCAATCCATCTTTCAGTTCAAGCCAATGTAACCAATCTGGTCGCGGTGAAGTTCTTTTCATCCTTCGCCGATGTGATCGTACTGGCTCGGGAACTCAGCCTTGACCAAGTAAGGGGGATCATCCAAGGCATTAGGGAACAGCGCATCATCGGACCATCGGGCGAGCTCGTGAAAATCGAGATCTTCGCCCATGGAGCACTCTGCGTTGCGTTCTCAGGCAAATGTCAGATGAGCCTCTCCCTGTATGGCCCCAAGGCATCTGCAAGCCGTGGAGCCTGCTTCCAACCCTGCCGACGAACCTACCATGTCACCGACCAGCAGAGCGGTGACGAATTGGCTATCGAGGGGCACCAAGTCATGTCTCCAAAAGACCTCTGTACCCTGCCCTTCCTTGATCAGATTCTTGATGCTGGGGTTTCCGTTCTCAAGATCGAAGGACGAGGTAGGGCTGCCGATTTTGTTTCCACGGTTGTGCGTGTTTATCGAGAGGGCATTGATGCTTGGAAGCAGGGAACCTTTCAGGAAAAAGAAAAATCGGGTGCGTGGATGGCAGAGTTGGAGAAAGTTTTTAACCGTGGGTTCTGGAAAGGGGGGTATTATCTGGGCAAACCGATCGAGCAGTGGGCTTCCTCTTCAGATTCCCAGGCCACGGAAAGGAAGGTCTATGCCGGGGAGGTCATCAAGTACTATTCCCGAGTCGGTATTGCAGAAGGACTCATCCACGCCCAATCCATACAGCTTGATGATGAACTCTGGATTTTGGGAAAATCCACCGGAGCTATACGCGTGCGGGTGACCGAACTTCGCACTGGCGAGGAGGGGGTTCCCGTCACGAAAGCTGACAAAGGAACCATCGTTGCTTTTCCCGTCCCAGAAAAAGTCCGCTCTGGGGATAAAATCTACCGGATTGAATCAAACACATGTTCCCCCTCTTGAACCCGTTTCTTAACGATTGTTCCCGGCTGTCGACCACTTCACATTGTTTTGATCTAGCCCCCAACAGGGCAAAATCCATTCTTTTAGGATCTCGCCTGTTTAGAAAGGGATGAGATTTTCATCTTCCCTTACTATTTGAGATGTCACGCCCCAGCACAGCCTTCGAGCCTATCTGATTGCGTGTGTCGGGATACTGCTTCTCCGCGAGGACTTCACAATTGCTGGGGAGGATGATTTTTCAGGCCGAAATTTTGGTTCGACTTGAGAGGAAGTGCACGAAAGCATTTACACGACAGTCGTTTCCTGCAACCTTCTCGCCCTGACAGTTTTCCTTCATGGCAAGAGACCTCTTTCAAAAATGCCGCGACTATAGCGACTCTGCGGATGCCCGGGCACAGGGATTTTACCCTTACTTCCGTTGCATCGAGGAGAGCTTGGGCAATCATGTGATCTGCGAGGGTGAGAGCAAGATCATGATAGGGTCCAATAATTATCTTGGACTTGCTCAGGATCCCCGCGTCGTCGAGGCCGCCTGTGCCGCAACACGGAGATACGGGGCGGGCTGCACCGGTTCACGCCTGCTCAACGGGACGATCACGCTTCACAATCAACTTGAAGAAGCCCTCGCCGATTTTCTCCAACGGGAGTCCGTCATGCTTTTTTCCACCGGATTTTTTGCCAATCAGGGGGCATTGGCGGCACTTCTGGAATCCGACGATGTGATTCTCTGCGACAGGGAGAACCACGCCTCGATCATCGAGGGATGTCAGGTCTCTCCAGCAAGGCTGATTCCCTACCGCCACAATTCCGTCGATGCTTTGTACAACCGTCTTAAGCGCGTTCCCGAAGAGGCAGGCAGACTCATCATCATGGATGGAGTGTTCAGCATGTCGGGTGACATAGCCGATCTGCCTCCCATGGTGCGGGCCGCAAAGGAATATGGGGCCGTCATGTATGTCGATGAGGCACACTCTCTCGGAGTGCTTGGCCCTGAAGGCCGTGGTACGGTGCACCACTTCGGCGTGAATGATGACGTGGATATCGTCATGGGAACTTTCTCGAAGTCACTTGGTTCGATGGGGGGATTTATCGCCGGATCACGGGAGATGGTGGAATTTCTCAAACACAAGGCCCGTTGTTTCATCTTTACCGCGTCGCTGGCTCCGGCTGTTGTCGGGGGTGTCCTCAAGGCCCTTGAGATCATGCGTGCCGAGCCTGAGCGTATCGAACTGCTCTGGCGCAATACCCGTAAAATGCATGAGGGCTTCAAGTCGATCGGTTTCAAGATAGGTTCCACCCAAACTCCGATTGTGCCGATTCTGATCGGCAGCGAGTCCAAGGCCTTTGCCTTTGCGCAGAGGTTGTTTGAAGAGGGGGTCTTTGCCACTCCCGCCATCTATCCAGCCGTCCGCTATGGCGAGGCAATCGTCCGTACCAGTTTCATGTCGAGTCACACGGAGGAGGATCTTGATAAGGTGCTCGACATTTTTGCCCGAATTGCCCGAGAACTTGGAACTTTCGATGATCCAGCATACACTGAACCAGGCCGCCGTCGGAATGTCTTCGATTTTGCCCTGCCGGACCGCGGCGGAGCTGAAAAAATTCGAACAGATTCCGGAACTTCTACACTCAACGGATCCGGGCTTCACGCCTCCGTTTCCCGGTAGTGTCGTCAAACTGATCGAGCCGAAATCCGTCTTCGTGCAGAAGCACGGGGAGGTGCATCCCTTGATTGCCTATCGTGATGGCAAGCCAGTCGGCCGCATCGCCGCCATCGTCAATCGTTCACACAATGGCTACAACAAGGATGCCGTTGGGTTTTTTGGTTTTTTTGATTCGATTGATGATCAGGGGGTCGCGACCGCACTGATTGAAGCGGCCTCCGGGATTTTACGGGCCAAGGGGATGGCCTCGATGCGAGGCCCTTATAACCCCTCCATCAACGACGATTGCGGTATCCTGGTGGAGGGATGTGAGCGCCCGAGCTTTGTCTCCATGCCTTGGAATCCGGTCTATTACGGCAGGCTTGTGAAGGGAGCCGGTCTGGAGTGTGTGCGCACGCTTTATGCATGGGAAGTGCCATTGCTGCGTGAGGCACCCGATAGGGTCAACCGCATCGTTGACCGCATCAAGAAACGCAGCAAGGTCACCGTACGTCCGATTAACCTGAAGGAGATCAGGAAGGAGATGGAGATCATTCATCGCCTCTATAACCAATGTCTGGATCGCAATTGGGGTTTCTACCCCATCGCGCTGGAGGATCTGCTCCACGCAGCTGATGATCTCAAGGCGATCGCCAATCCGGAACTCATCCTCTTTGTCTGCATGGATGGTCGGGAGGTGGGATTCTCCCTAGCCCTGCCAAATGTGAATGAGGTTTTCCACGCATCACGAGGGCGCAAGGGAATCCTTCGTTTTCTCGAAATGGCTCTGCGTCTCCAGTTCCAAAAAATCAAAACAGATCGTCTCTGCGTGCTGGGGGTGGAGCCCGCCTACCGCGACAAGGGACTTAGCGCCCTGCTCTTTTTTGAGAGCTTCCGCGTGGCCAAGGCCAGCTATGAAATTTCCGAAATCTCCTGGGTCGAGGCAAATAATGTCGAGATTCTGGAGGGGGCGGAACTGATGGGGGGATATCGGTCCCGCACCTACGAGCTGTTTGAGAAGCCGCTGGTGTAAGTTTAATAATTCGCGATGGAACTCCTTCTCACCGGAGCCACGGGATTTGTCGGTAGGAATCTCCTGCTTCGATTGATTCCTGATGGTCGTTTCTCCAGAATTATCCTTCCGGTCAGGGATCCCAAGAAACTCAAGATACAGCTCAGTTCGGAATTGGGCGATGGGATGACTCTGGATCAACTCGGAGATCGCGTTCAGATCATCAAGGTTTCTGGCGATGCTTGGGAGATTTCCGGGAGGGTGCGACCCGATCTCGCCATTCATGCAGCGGGACGGCTTTTTGGCCGGGAACGCGAGGGATATTTTCAGACCAATGTGCAGGGAAGTCTCAATTTGGCAATGCAGCTGCCCGAGGCCACGCGCATGATCGTCCTCTCCTCCTTGGCCGCGGGAGGGCCGACTCCGAAGGGAGAGGAGTCTCGAAGCATGGATCACGAAGATGCCCCCGTTTCTTTCTATGGAGCCTCGAAGCTTGCGATGGAAAAGAGATTGCGGGAAAAACTTGGCTCACGATTGCTGATCCTTCGCCCTCCGATGGTGCTTGGGCCTAGGGATACGGCCACTGTGCCACTTTTTCAAATGGCGAAGGGAGTGGTGCGGGTGAAACCGGGGTTCCAACCCAAGCAGTACAGCTGGATCGCCGTCGATGATCTCTGTGATGCTTTGCTCGCAGCAGCAATGTCGCAGTGGCCCGATGATCGGAAGCCGTTCTACCTCACAGGCAGCGGGAGCATCACCGATGCCCTGTTGCTTGCCACGGCGGCAGAAGTCATTGCTGCAAAAGGCGTAACCCTTCCGCTCCCGCACGCGTTGATTCAGGGAATTTCGTTATTGGTGGATTCCATTCCATCCCTGCGTGAAGCCGTGCCAAGTCTCGGACGGGATCGCGTGCGGGAAATCCTCCCCAATCGCTGGGTCTGTGATGGGAGCGAGTTTGCCAAGGCTTTTGATTGGACGCCAAGCAGGGGATTCACTGAAACATTGCAGGCGACTGCCGGGTGGTTGAAAAAACAGGGATAAGAATTAAGTTCTCCATTTTACTCAGTTCAACGAGAGATCATCCGGTGCCTCCGCCAGCAGTCGATACCATGGACCGAGTTCCCTCATGATACCACGCCAGCGCGCCAGCCCCTCCTCGGGAGTGGTCACAGTCTTCAGGAGCGGAGCCGTGGGAGGAAGGATGAGCCATGATTTTTGCCTAATCTCCGATTCCAATTGTCCTTCAGACCATCCCGCATAGCCGGTGAAAGCCCTGAAGCCTCGATTGTCTGACATCGAAAGACTCTCTTCCTGGTCAAAGGACTCAAATCTGGCCCCTTGTTCCATGAGAAGGATGCGGGCAAGGAGCAGTTGCTGTTGCTCTACAGGCCCTCCCTCAAAGACGGGAACCTCTTTCAAGTCATCGGGTGACTCGGTCAATTCACCCAATGTTCTCCCGCTGGGGCGATTCAGAATCACGCCAAGGGCCCCCTCCTTTGTTTCGTGGCGTGTGAGGAAAATAATCGAGCGGCGGAAGTTGGGATCGAGCAAGGTCGGCACAGCCACAAGAAGCGATCCCGTCAAATCAGCCTGTTCATTCTGATGGGAATTCATGGGTCGCATGATTGAGTTTGTAGCTTTTTTTGTGCCGGTTTCAACTCGATCCTTCCACAAGATACGATGGATCGGGAATCCCTGCAAAATACGCGAACTTCAAAAAACTCAAGAAATTTCTTGATCATGATCGCCTGATGGGATTCTATTACCTCCCTTTTTCGCCGGAACAGGCGCAAGAATACCTTTTCAAAGACTCACAGCGACACTTTCCCTATCAAGCCATGGCCAAAGAAATCACAGGACAGATCAAGCTTCAGATCCCAGCAGGGCAGGCTAATCCAGCACCCCCGGTAGGTCCCGCACTAGGTCAGCAGGGTGTCAACATCATGGCCTTCTGTAAGGAGTTTAACGCCGCCACGCAGAAGCAGGCAGGGGATATTCTTCCCGTTGTCATTACTGTTTACAAGGACAAGACCTTCACTTTCATCACCAAGTCTCCTCCGGCGGGTGTTCTTCTCAAGAAGGCTGCCGGTATTGCCTCCGGTTCCAAGGAGCCTAACAAGGTCAAGGTTGCCAAACTTTCCAAGAAGCAGGTCATGGATCTCGTCAAAATCAAAATGAAGGACATGAATGCCCGCAACGAGGAGGCAGCTTTCCGTACGCTCTGTGGAACTGCCCGCCAGATGGGGATCGAGATCGAAGGCTAAGCCCTACAAATTTTCCAACATCAACACCCAACCCGCAGGAGGTTCTAGGAACCGCTTGAACTGCAAACAACATGCAAAACAAACGCAGTAAACGCTATCGCGCAGCCTTTGAGCTCGTCGAGAAAGGTCGTAAATATCCCCTGAGTGACGCACTTGCCGTCCTCAAGAAGATGCCTCCGACAAAATTTGACCAGACGGTCACCGTTTCACTCCGTCTGGGGGTTGATCCCAAGCAGAGCGACCAGATGGTTCGGGGAACCTGTCCTCTGCCGCACGGAAGTGGTAAAAATGTCCGCGTGCTTGTCTTTGCAACCGGAGCCGCCGCAACCGCCGCTCAGGATGCCGGTGCTGAGTTTGTCGGGTTTGAGGATCTCCTGAAAAAAGTTCAGGGTGGATTTTCCGATTTCGATGTGGCGATTGCCACTCCCGCCGCGATGGTCGAGGTGCGCAAGCTCGGAAAAGTTCTCGGACCCCGAGGGCTGATGCCCAACCCCAAGACTGGAACCGTGAGTGACGACACCGCCAAGGCAGTGCAGGAAGTCAAAGCCGGTCGCGTGGAATTCAAGCTTGATAAGAATGCAAACATTGCCGTTCCTGTCGGCAAGATTTCCTTCACGGAAGCACAGCTTCTGGATAACGGAAAAGCCGTGATCGAGGCGATCGTGAAATCCCGTCCGGCCACGGCCAAGGGGGCCTTTGTCGAGGCTGTCACTCTTGCTGCCACCATGCTCCCCGGTATCGCTGTGGATGCCGCGCCCTTCCTTAAATAACAGAAAGAACTTTAACCAGGAACTACCACCATGCGCCCTGAGAAACCCACAATTGTCGAGGATGTTAAAATTCGCCTCAACAACTCGCCTTTCCTGATCGTCGTCGATTACGGCGGCATGAATGTGAATCATTTTGCCGAACTTCGCACCCGTCTCGGCGGGGCTGGAGCCTCGCTCACAGTCGTCAAGAACACCTTTCTCCGTCGTTCCATTAAGGACGCCGGTTATCCCGAACTGGATGTTCACCTGACCGGCCAGACAGCCTTTGTTGTCGGTGAAAAGGATATCTG
>CAIJRY010000156.1 GCA_903823215.1 uncultured Spartobacteria bacterium | reverse complement strand
TGGATGCCCCGTCAGCGTCTGCACGATATCATTGACAAATTGATGTGCTGCCGTGCGCGGGGTTCCGGCATAGCTCTTGGAAAGAATCACCTCCCCCCCCTTCTCAACCTTACCCTGTAAAGTTCCACCTGCTGCCACGCCGCTGATCTTGAAGGAAGCCAATCCCGGCTGCACAAGCGAAAACCATCCGGCAAGTTTGAGATCATTTTGCACAACGCTGGAAGCAGCGACTCCTTCACTGCCCCCTATGCCAGCAAAGGCAACATTCAGCGCATCGCTTTTGCGCACCGTAATGGTTGGCGCATCGGTGGCATGAAGCGAAACGGGTGCGCTAAGGGAAATCAGAAGAGCAAGTGAGAGAAGATGGAATCGAAAATTCATTGGGAAGGTATGACAGAAAATTGAATCGGTTGCGAGTTCACTTTGATTGCCGCGAAGTCGAATGATACCGCGGCTTCAGCGGATACGATCCCGGCATCTCCAGACGCACCGAAAGCTTCCTCGCACCATCGATGGCTTTTTTAACCTTGGAATCATGGGCATCCCCCTCCACCTCAAGATAGAAAACATAGGTCTCGGGTTGGCCTGACACAGGTCTCGAGACGATTCGGCACAGATTCACACCAGCCCGGGCAAATGGACCGAGAAATCGGTGGAGGCTGCCGGAAGTCTGGGGGAGAGCCGCAACGATCGAAGTTTTCTTCCTTCGGAGCAAAATCGGGTTTTCGTTTGTCTTACTCCCGAGCACAAAGAAATGGGTGACATTCACCGCTTCGGGACGCACGGGAAACTTCAGCACAGAAAGTCCGTAAAGTTCTGCAGCTCCGGGTGCGGCAAGTGCAACTGATGAGGAAGAGGGCGACGCCTTCTTTGCAGCCTCCGCCGTGCTGGAACATTCGACCATCCGAGCCGCGGGGAGATTCGCGGAAATCCAGTCCCTATGATGGCGAAGCGGCATGACATGGGAGTAGATCGCCTTTACTTTTCCGAACTCAACTCCTGCCCTGCCAAGCAGGGCAAGGCGCACATCAAGCGCCAACTCTTCACGGATGAAGACTTGCCCCACTTGCTCTATCAGCAGATCAACCGTCTCGGTGATTGTTCCGCCGGAGGAATTTTCGATCGGCACAATGCCATAGGCGGCTGCGCCCGAACGCACCGAATGGACCACCTCGGTGATTGTGGCGCAGGGCAGACCCAGACTTTTTGGGAAACGACGCAATGCCACAAGATGTGAAAAAGTCCCCTCAGGACCCAGATAGGCAACCGTGGAAGATGATGAGCGCATGAGTCTCTATTTATGCTGAGAGCAGACCTCTCAGGCAAGAGCTACTGCCACCTTAGCTTGCAGTAGGGCCGGCCACGCAAAGAATTTGCCGGCCTTTCACGGCGTTTGGATTGCTCACCTACTCTTGGGAAGATTCCCAAAAAAGCCTCGCCGCCCGTGACCAGTCCCTTTCTGCAACCCTCACTCTTGAAGCTTCGCCCATTCTTCTGCGTAACTCTGCATCGCCAGCCAGGAGTTTCACTGCATTTGTCAGGGCATCGAGATCTTGTCCCTTGGTGATCAAGCCATCGACTCCATCCTCGACCAGATCCTTTGGGCCGCCGACATCGGAGACAATGACTGGCAATCCGCTTGCCTGAGCCTCAATGACCACATTGCCAAAGGTATCGGTTGTGCTGGGAAAAACAAAAAAATCAGCCGAGGCGTAGGCGCTTGCGAGTTCCTCCTTATGCAAGCTTCCCGTGTAGATTCCCTCCGGCAGCAACTCTTTCATCATGCTGACATAGGGACCGTCACCGACGATCAGCGGACGGACGGGAGTTCCTGCTGTGTGAAGACGACGGAAGGCGGCGGCGGCCAGATCGAGATTTTTCTCCCGTGAGACGCGACCGACATAAAGAGCCCCGACTTCACCCTCGCGCAATCCACGACTTTTCCAAAAATCAGGCTGTTTTTTACTCGGATGAAACAAGGCCGTGTCCAGTCCACGCGGCAGGATGCGGAGTTTCTCAGGCAGGATACCACGATCGATCCAGCATTGGCGATAATGGTCGGAATTGACAAAGATGGTATCCATCTGGGCATAGAACCAATGCATGTAGTTCCATGTGAGTGATTCCATCAGTGAATCCTCGGTGAGGATGCGGACATATTCTGGAAAGTCAGTATGGTAGATACCAGCAGTAGGCAGACCCAGCACACGGGCTGCACAGAGAGCGGCAAGGCCTACTGGCCCGGGCGTGCTGATGACCACCTCGGTAAAGTTCCCCTTCTGGAGATAATCGATGATCTGAAGTAGCGGAGGAAAGCTGAGTTTTTGCAATTCGTACTCAGGCAATTCAAATTCGCCGATAGGCGCAAAATTTTTCAGCGGAACTCCCTGAAGCGAAACCTCCTTGCGCGAGACCATCACCTCGACCTCCTTGCCGATGGAGATCAAGGCACCACTCATGCGCTGGATCGTTGTGGAAACGCCGTTGACATCATCCAGTGTGTCGGTGAACCAGGCGCGGCGCGAATTTTTGAGGACAGCGGGAAGAGTCCCTCGCAGGGCGATCGATGCCTCGCGAAGGCGTTGCCGCGATGGGGCTCTGAAGGCGTAGAGATAAGGACTCAGCAAGGCGACGAGCGGCACCACAGGACCGACCATCTGAATACTTTCGAGGAATCGGCCTTCCAGAAGTTGTTGGAGAAACTGCATCGCCAACCGGTAGGAAAGACGGCTTGCCATCATGTTGGCCATGAGGAAGGCGCGACGACTGGGGTCATCCACTCCTTCCAATTCCCGATTCAATTCGGAGCGCATCTCGGGTTCGTGCAATGCACTGGAGAGCTCCTTCCAGAGGGAGCGCGGCCCGGGATTGGCGAGTTCAAAAATCTTGCCACTGGCAATACCCTGTGCGAGGAAGGCAAATTTTTCCCCGGCGGTGAAGATCGTCGGGTCACGCCCTTCCATAAAGCGGCCAAAGGCCTTTTCAACCAGTCTGAGAGTCGGTGAGGCGGCATGACCGGCAAGGCGTTCCTTCGCATAGGAAAAGGCGACCTGATAAGTATCGAGAGCTGAACGAAGAGGTGTCCCTGCCTCGCCGCAGGGGGTGCACCGGCCTTCCTCAAGACTGAGGAGAAATTCCTCATGGCTCTGCACCTGCGGCGTTTCGGTGTAGCCCTTGCCAGCAAGCGTCCCCCCATGATCGTTGGATCCGGCAAACCAGTTTTTCCTCCATGGTTCAGGGTGTGTCGGCAGCAATCCCGTTGCCTCGATGAACCGCTCGATATCCGATGCCTGCAGTTCAAAAAGATGCTTCGTGATCGTTGAGAGAATCCCCTCTTCGCGACTATTGAGCTGCTCAAAATTGCGGAAAAGCAGGGCTAGGCGCATCAAGTGCAGCGGTCGGAGTTTATCCTCCAGTCCATGCAGGAGACTTGGCACTCCATGAACAATATCTTGCTGGGCAAGGTATTGTTGAAGTTCGTAGATATTGGATCGCAGTTTCTGAATTTTGCGGTGCTGATTTTCTGTAATGCCCCAAACCAGAATGGAGACGCGGCAGCCATCCTCAGGGAAACTCGCCGTCACAGATTCGCTCAGGAATACCCCGGGCAACTCTGCAATCTCCAGACATCCCTCAATGGAGTCATCATCGGTAAAGGTAACGAAATCCATCCCTGCCTCACGCAGCTTGCCATAGAGTTCCCTGGGGTCGGAAACGCTTGCCGGAACTTCCAGACGACGCAGCAGCCACTCGGGGGAACGACGACTATGACGGGTATGAAGATGAAGGTCGACGCGAGACATGGCAGTGTTTCTTAATGAACGCAGGAGTGCTTCCGGTCGAGCCAATACAAATCATGGCATTGGTTTGAATAGGTCAGCCCGCTTCGGATTGACCCGAAGGGGAAGTCGAACGGGTTTGAGCGAGCCATTCACGATAGGTCGTTGCTTCCCGATTGCGAAGGGCCAGCCTGATGCATTTCAAAATATGGCGACGAATTGCGCTGTGCTTCCAATCGGGGGGGTGCAGACCGACACGGAGCAAGGAAGCATTCTTCAGCCTCCGGAAGAGCACCTCATTCCAGACGAGGCTCATGGAATGCCTCCATCCGGCACGGACACTGTAAACCATGCTGCGGGAGGGATAGGAAACTCCTGTCCTGCAATCGACGACCATGCCAATGCGGGTCGTATAGGCGAAGCCTTCCTCTCTGACGGCCTTTTCAGCATCTCCTCCGAGCAACCAAGCAGGTGCAATGAATCCCTCTGCGATCACGCCGCAGTTAGCAAGTGCCCGTCGTCCTTCGCGAAGCAGATCTGAAGCCTCGATAAAGGAAAGGTCAAAAAATTCCCCCTCCCCCGCAGTATAGGATCGGGTGATGAGGCGGGTCGCCACACCCTCGCCAGATTTCCTGGGTCTGTGATGGTAAAAACCATGTAAAACCGCCTCGTGCCCCCCAGCGACAGCTCCCTTCAACCAGGAGGAAAACCCTTCATCCCCATCAATAGATCG
>CAIJRY010000155.1 GCA_903823215.1 uncultured Spartobacteria bacterium | reverse complement strand
GAGAGATCCTGAGAGTCAACCACGCCAAGCGGCTTTCCACCGGCGTCTGTCACCACGAGATCATCGATACGATGCTGTTCTAGCACCATGAGAACCTCGGCGGCAAGTTTGTCGGCACGGATTGTCACAGGATTGGCCGTCATCACCTCGCCTACCTCCCTTGTTCCGATCCGCGGATCGGAGGGAAACCGTCGCGCGAAATCGCCGTGGGTAAAAATCCCGAGCAGCCCCCCCGACTCATCAACCACGAGTGCTGCACCGGCTCGACGGGCGGTGAGTTCTTTGAGCACCTCGACCACCAGCGTGGTACTCCCAACGATTGCAGCCCGGTCGCCGCTTCGCATGATGTCGCTCACCCGTAGCAGCAGTGAACGACCAAGCTGTCCGGCTGGATGAAAGCGGGCGAAATCCTCGCGGGTAAAACCTCGTTCCTCCAGCAGCACCATCGCCAGAGCGTCTCCCAATGCCAGCATCACGGTCGTGCTGGAAGTCGGTGCCAGATTATGCGGGCACGCCTCCTGGGAAACGGAGACATCAAGAACCACTTCACTTCCCAAGGCCAGGGTCGAAGAGGTGTTGCCCGTTATCGCTATCTTGCCCACACCGATTCGGGCGAGCGCGGGTAGAATACGGATCAGCTCCTCGGTCTCCCCGCTGTAGCTCAGGGTCAGAATCACATCTCCAGAGGAAACCACCCCGAGATCCCCATGAAGGGCGTTGAGGGAATTGAGCACCACGGCGGGAGCTCCCGTGCTGGTGAGTGTGGCGGCGATTTTCTCGCCGATATGTCCCGATTTTCCGACACCGAGAACGACGATCTTACCACGCCGTTCGATGCAATCACGCAGCAGTTTTACGGCTGCCGTGAAGCTCTCGTTCAGGCGCAGAGAAAGGCATTCGAGTTCATTGATCTCGATTGAAAGAACACGGCGCGCACGCTCTAGGGAATCCATCGCTTGATTCTGAATCGTCCGAGGGGTGTTAGAAAAGCTGTTTCGGAACAAGGAAGAGCAAGTCCGGTTTTAAAGTCCGTTCTGCTGCAAGGCATCCATGAGAACTGCGCGGCGCCGATGTGCCACCTTCTCCCAGGTAAATTCCCGTGCACGTTCGCGGGCTGAGTGTCCCATCTGCTCACGCAGAATTTTGTCTTCTGCAAATTTCCTCAGTGCCGCAGCCCATTCGTCGATATCGTGAGGATCGATCACAAAGCCGTCGATTCCATCGCGCGCGTCACTTGATCCCACCGGAGAGACGATCACCGGCAAACCACACCCCATTGCTTCGTAGGTCACCATCGGACCACCTTCCTCGAGGCTTCCAAAGGTGAAAACATCCGCAGAGCGATAAATCGACCCAATATCAAGCGAGTGACCGAGGAGCACAACTCCCGGATAGGTCAGAGGGACGGCCAGTTGCTGCGCTACATCCTGGGGCACGGCACCAGCAAGCAGGAGGTTTCCTTTGATGCCCGCCCGTTTCCACGCCTCAAGGAGAAGGTGTATCCCCTTGCGCACGCAAAGTCGGCCCACAAAGAGTGCGGTGAGACCCTCCTCCTTCTCGCGGAAACGGGTCGAGCCACGCATCCGCCGCGGATCCCAGCCATAGCTGACAGGCAGAATCTTCTCTTGCGCGACACCGGCCTCCAGCAAGGAGCGCACGACAAATGGATTTGGTGCGTAAACAAGATCGGCAAGCTCCATCTCCCTGCATTCCCTTTCCACATCATTCTCGCTGATCCCGTGCGATCCCTTCCATCCGATGCGGGCATATTCCTCATCCAGAAGTCGCTTTGCATACATGGTATGGCAATTGATCCTCTCGGTCACAATTGTGTTCCCGCGCTCCCTTATACGCTCATAGGTCTCGAGCGAAACACCCGGCCAAAGATAGGCGATATCTCCGGGACGCAACGCCCTGAGAAAAGCCTTCTCTCCCCCCTTCGCCAAGCGCCTTTCCGGATTTGGCAAACGATAGATCAAAGGCATTGCCCAACGGGGAAATGCATCCCGCACAAAAGGTAAGCAGATCGCCTTGTCCGAGGAGGGAAACCAAGCCTCCACCGGCAGATCTTCATCTCCCAGATATTCACAGAGGGAGAGGCAGGTATAAGCAACACCTTGTCCGGTGTTATAGACGGGATACAGGGCTTTTATCATTTGCGGGGGGAGTTAAAAATTTCTTTGGGTCCTTAGGGGATCACTGGAACCCTCTTCATTCTTAGATTCCCTCTCCCATCGTTGGATGCCTACTTGCTTTTTCCACAACGGCACGCAGTCGGTCAAGCGTGATCGGCTTGACAAGGTAGCCATCCATTCCTGCGGCAAGACAGGCTTCGCGATCTTCCTTAAAAGCGTTGGCAGTCAGGGCAACGATCTCCGGTCTCGGACCGACACCAAAATATTTGCGCATCTCCCTGGAGGCCTGCAATCCGTCCATCACAGGCATTTGGATATCTATCAGAACAAGGTCAAAGGTCTTGCATTTGACTGCTTCAAGTGCCTGAAGCCCGTTTTCCACCATGACGGGGTTGACCCCGAATCGGGAGAGCATCATCGTGATGACTTTCTGGTTTGTCTGATTGTCTTCGGCCACCAGGACACGAAGCTCGCTTGCCTGGATCGGATCAACAAGACCTCTTGACTTTCCCTTCCCAACACTCAGCGACGCGGAGATGACCTCCAGTAACTGCGTATTTCGCAATGGCTTTGTCAGGGCGGCGGTAAAAAGCGCCTCATCGTCACTCGGCACCCGTTCGATCACCGAGCTCAGAAGGATCAACGGGAGTCTCTTTCCTTGAGGAAGTGACTTGATAGTTCGCGCCAGGCTGAGCCCATCGATATCGGGCATCTGATAATCCAGCAGAACAAGGGCGAAATGATGATGAGGCGTCAGCAGCGCGAGGGCAGCTTCGCCACCCTCAGCTTCCACAGTGTTCATCCCCCAGATGTGCAACTGATCGCGCAGGAATTGACGGTTCACCGGGTTGTCATCGACGATAAGGACTCTCTTGCCGATCAGGAACCGATCCGGAGCAGGAGCGTTTTTCAGGTCGGCTTGGCCCACTGGTAGCGGCAGATCCATTGTGAAAGTGGTTCCTTCACCCGGCGTGCTGTGGACAGATATTGTCCCTCCCATGAGCTCGACGAGCCGCTTGCTGATGGCGAGTCCCAGACCGGTGCCCCCATATTTCCTCGTCACGGAGGAATCCGCCTGCATGAAGGGGACAAAAAGTCGGGTTTGAACTTCTTCATCCATGCCGATACCGGTGTCGCGTACCATCAATCGGATGAGTGAACCGCCTCCGGGTTCTGCTCGCAAGGAGACCGAGCCGGTCTGTGTAAACTTGACGGCATTGGACACCAGGTTCAGGAGCACCTGTTTGATTCTCGTACGGTCACCAATGACCAACTGCGGTAGGGATGGGTCGCAGGCATAGGATAAATCAATCTTCTTTTCGGCGGCTGGTCTGGCCAGAATCTCCAAAGACTCGATGAGCACATCGGAGATGGAGAAGGGGCGTTGCTCGATGTCTATCTTGCCAGCCTCAATCTTGGAGTAATCGAGAATATCATTGATGAGTTCGAGGAGGATCTCGCCGGAACCGGCCACTGTCGCTGCATAGTCACGCTGCTGCTGATCCAGTTTGGTTTCCAGAAGCAGCGAAGAAACCCCTATGACGGCATTCAATGGGGTTCTGATTTCATGACTCATGGTGGCCAGGAACGTGCTCTTGGCCCGGTTGGCCGCATCTGCGGCATTCACTGCCGCAACAAGGGCCTTTTCCGAATGCTGAAGATCCAGGCGGGAGCTGATCAGACTGGCTACTGTCTCCAGTAGGGTAATTTCCTCATCCTCCCAAGGATAGGAATCCATGCCATAATGGAATCCCATGGTACCCCAGAGTCGGCCTGCGACAGAAATAGGAATGCTCAGGAAGGAGCGGGTGCCCAACTTCTTGAGCAAGTGAGAGCTAATCCCGTCTCCCAACTCATAAACACAGCGGCCGTTGAGAAACTGCTCCAACCAGTAAGCTGGCTGATCTTGAGCGGTATTTGTGTATTTACCAACCTCATTGATGTCGCGATAGAAGGACTGGCCCACTTTCTTGTCCCACTCGGCAAAGACCTGCGACTCTTTGAAGGAGCCGTCGGCGGCGAACTGGTATCGGCTGATGCGCACCCTATCAATACCGATTTTCTTGCCAAGCATCGTGACGAGCGCAAGCCAGGCATTGGAGGAATTCAGCGGTGTGTTGAGCAAAAGCTGACCGACATCGCCGATAGCCTCCAGCAACAGCTGGTGCTTCTTCATCCGAGTAATATTGCGAAAACGCCACATGAATCCGTAGCGGATCCCCTCGTTTTGTATGGGGAAAAAATCTCGCATGATATGCTGCCCATCTAGGGTCTGATGGATTTTGTTGAGCGAGGTCTTTCCCAGAGAAATCGTCTCGTCGATAGTGGAGATAAATCCCTCCTCATTCAGGAAGCCGGTCGCTGCTTTCCTGAGCACTTCCCCGCAGGAAAGGCCTTGAATCGCCGGAAAGGAAAGTCGGAACATTGCTTCGAAGGCCGGATTGGCATATGTGATCTGGCGCTGCGTGTTCTCGACCAATACCGCATCATCAATATTCTTGAGCAGGGTGGAGAAGCGACTTCTCTCCGTGGCCTCCAAGGCGGTGAGCGCATCCAGCTTGTATCGGTTGAGATGGAGCATCTCCTCTTTGCCAATCGCCTGAGAAATGATCAGCAGGCAGTCATGGAGATCCTCCGTGATCTCGAAACGGTGCTGATACAGGAGGCTAAGTGAACCAACCACCTGCCCGGCAAGATGAACCCCCTCTCCGATGTATGTTTGGAAGCCGGCAAGATCGGGATCCGAAGTCCCCCTGAGGGAAGGGTCATGGATTGTGAGAAAATGCACTTCTCCCTGGATCACTTCCGCATAGAGGCTCTTGGCCGCAGGCAGGCGGAGAGGGTGATCCTCGGGAAGGCCCGCCTTTGCTAAAATCACCAGCTGCTCATGTTCAATACGCGCGTAGAAGGCGTGTGTTGCATGGAGCACCCGTACGGCCAGATCCGTCAGCAACTTGAGATTCTCTTCATAGTTTTCGCCCAGCGCCAACAGGGTGATGTTGATCTGTTGGAGACGCTGCCGCTGATCTTCAAGTGCCTTCTCCGCCTCCACCCGCCGGGTCACATCGGTTTCAATGGCCATAAATCCGCTCGCCTCTCCCTTTTCATTGAGAAGCGGCTGGCACTCGATAGCAACCCAGTAGGGAGTGCCGTTCTTATGGTAATTCAGGAGCGTCTCCTGAAAACCATGCCTGCCGGTTAGTGCAAGCCGAATTTTTTCCACAACCTTGGGATCGGTGTTTTTTCCCTGAAGGAATTCGCCCGGCTTTTTCCCCTTAACGTCATCGAATGGGTAACCCGTAATTTCCGTGAACCCGGCGTTGACCCACTCGATCTGTCCATCCAGCGAGGTAATAATCACGGCACTTGCCGCGCTCTCCGCAACCAAGGCAAGCCGGCTTGCTTCCGTGCGTTGTCGAACCAGCTCCAGCTCGGTTTTTTTTCGATCCGAAATATCCAGTATCAGCCCGGCTGCCCGAGGCCTATGCTCGGAGTCATCTCCTCTTGTGATCTGCCCCCTGCTGATCACCCAAAGGAAACGGCCGTCGGTTTGCCTGAGGCGAAACTCCGCCTCGAGCGCCTTCTTTGTGCCTTGGAAGAAACCGGTGAAAGCCTTACGCACCACATCCCAGTCATCCGGGTGAACTAGCGTGAGAAATTCCTGGGCCGTTAAGCGGGAGGGTAATTCCAAGACATCCCATTCCTTCATCCCGCTCTGATCGATTGTCATGGTCTGCGAGTGGACATCCATCTCCCAGGAAACAAGGTTGGCCCCTTGAAGAGAAAGGCGCAGCCGCTCCTCAGAAGAGGCCTGCCTGATCCTTGATTCGCCTGAAAGATAATTGATGACAATGAGACCTGTGACAAAGAGTGCCAACACCACGACAACGAGCATTTTTTCCTGTCTTACCCGATCGAGGCTTTTGCCCCAATCAGCCGTACTCTTGTCCATGCCGAGATAGACCGGCAATCCGTTCATCACATTGCCGGGAACCGGAGCATATCCGCTGATCCAAGTTCCCCACTGATCCCGATAAGGTCCCGTGACAAAGGAGCGAGGATGGTAAAATGCCCCGTAGAGTAACGGATCGGCATCGGTATAGATATCGCCGGCAACGGACTCGTCCTTGGACCCCCTTGGTTCACTATCCAGAAGGAAGACAACCTTCCCCTCCTTCATGGTCATCAGGTACGCAAAGCGGTAACCATTGCTACTCTTGACCACATTCCCCAAGCGCTCCTTAAGAGAGTTATAGGCTGGAAGGGCTGTGTCCGCGCGGGTTCCCGTAAGCTGTCGGATATAGGTTGAAGAACCACAGGCCGCCGCCACAAGTTCGGCATCTTTGGACACATGATTGCGCCAGTAATGATCGACGCTCCTGCTTGCATGCTCCGTCCAAAACCATCCACCTGACAGAACGGCCATCAGCAAGAAGATAAGCAGCGTGCTGCGACGGCCGCATTCCGAGTCGATCTCATCCACTCCGATACGACGCTGCCGGAATGAGATCCACGCTCCCGCCACGATCGCACCAAAGGAAAGGGTGGGTAGCAGTGCCCAGAGAAATTCTGTGCGGTGAACCTGTGTCGTCGGGTCGTAGATCTCCTTCAACGGGTTGAGTAAGGCACTCATGGCAATCCCCAGGGCCAGCAGGCGTATTCCCAGACTTCCGGTGCCCACCTTTTCCTTCGAGCAAACGAATAGGGTGCAGGCAAGAATGCCTAGCGCGGGCAGCCAGAGAACCCATCTGAGATGATCAATCAAGATCCAAGGATTACCCCACCAGCCGAAAATTCCCGTCGCAAACAGCGGAATCACCACCAGCCAAAAAGGGATGCGGTTCCCGGAAAATCGTCGCGCTGCAAACAAGGCGAATATCCCTGTTCCAATAAGCAGGCCTATCGGGATCGACATCGCTGTTGCGGATGGTTTTTCGCCACACCAGATCAGCGGCCAAAGCCGCAGCATTCCGCCCGTCAAAAAAGCACATCCCAAAGGCACCCATCCCGGTTGCTTCGATATACGGTTAGGAATGAGACATGTCACCCCTGCCAAGGCTAGAAGAAAAGCCCAAATGACGGAGAGATAGTCCATTCTTACATCTCCGTCTCGTCTCTATTCCTTGAGGTAAGGGAAGGCTTGCTCGATGGAGGCAAGCGAGCGGGCTGCGAGGGCCAACGCTCTAGGGAGAAATCGCGGGGTTTCCACTACTGGATCGGATGTCTTCATCTCCCATGCAAAAAGTAACATCTCGAGCAAAAAGAGCCCGAACTGGGAGGACATTCCCCTGATTGCATGAAGCTCCCGCTTCAACACTGCGGGATCGTCGATCCGTCCGAGCGATTTGATCCGGGGAATGAGTCCTGCTGAAAAATCACTCCAGATGGATCGATAAAGTTCGTCACTTTCCGGATCGCGGACAGAAGCCAGCAAATCATAGACCGGAGATCCTGGAGCAGTCTCCACCAAGGAAATTTCCGCAGGGGGTATGGATTCAGAACTCATAGAGTTACCATGCCATCTAAACGCAATCGCCAGCCGTTGCCAACCCCAGAGAGACTGAAATGTCACCGATCGCCTGATAATATTCTGGAAAATTACAAAGGCTCAGGTTTGTATCGATTCTGTTTTAACATAAGAAAACAGTGATTTCATCAGCAGTCTCTTAATGTTCCTTGGTTGAGGTTGAATTCTTCCCGCATCTGTTTCCCCACATTGAAAAATTTTGCACCACTTTCCGAACCACAGACAATCGTTCTGCTGGGCATACCTTTCCATGACATTACCATGGAGGGAACGCTGCGTTGGATAGGCCACCTTATTGCCAGAAAGCAACCCTCCTATCTCGTTACGGCAAACCTTGATTTTGCCGCGCAAGCCAGTACGGATGCGGAGCTTCAACGCATTCTTGTCGAAGCAGAACTGGTGCTGTGTGACGGAACTCCGCTACTCTGGGCATCCCGACTCACCAGCCATCCCCTGCGTGAACGCGTGGCTGGCTCCGATCTGATTCCCAAACTTGCGGAGCGCGCTGCGACCGAGGGGTGGCGTCTCTTTTTACTCGGCGGGGAGCAATCCTCCCTCAATGCCGCAGCCGAGAACCTAAAGCAGAAAGACCCCGGCCTCATGATTGTCGGCACCTACTCTCCTCCCTTTGCGCCCCTGCACGAGCTCAATCACGCCGAGATTGCGGAGCGGATCAAGGCTGCTGCCCCCGACATTCTTCTGGTCGCCTTTGGTTGCCCAAAGCAGGAAAAATGGATCTACCAGCATTACCGTGACATCGGGGTGCCGTGCTGCATCGGGGTGGGTGCAACCATTGATTTTCTGGCGGGCAAAGTCCATCGTGCTCCGGCGTGGATCGCGGCCTTGGATCTGGAATGGATCTTCCGGATGGTTCAGGAACCTCGCCGTTTGGCGGGGCGTTATCTGAAAGATGTCATTTTTCTCATCACCCAATTGATCAGGGAAAGGGAAGGGGCCATCAAGGCGGCGCTCAGCTCCCGATCCGCGTCCCTGCAACATGAGATCAGGGCGAATGATGTCGAGATCCTGCACTGGGGAGGGCCGCTGATCGTCGGAACTGTGGATCGCTTCAGCAAACCCTCCTACAACAGCCCCTTCATCATCGATATTTCAAAAGTCACCTTGATTGACAGCCGGGGACTTGGACACTTGCTGCAAACCCTCCGCGGTGCATGGAAGAGCGGGGTCGTCGGCTGCTATGCATGTCCGACAAAGAAAGTACGCACCATCATGGAGATGACCCGACTCGAACGGGTGATCCCGATCGCACCCGATAAGGAATCGGCTCTCAAACTTCTAAACCGGGAACAGCTTGGCAATACCCCGCCGCCGGTCGTTGATCTTGAAAAACACACTCTCCTGCTCGTGATGCCGCAGCATGTGACCAGCGAAACAACCAAAGAGTGCCAGGATGAAGTCGGGAGAGAATGGTTCCGGCACGGCAACCTCCTCACTCTGCAGCTTGATTTTGGCGGAACGCTTTTGATGGATAATACCGGCCTTGGTTTTGTCATTCACTGCCGACAACTCGTCAGTGAGCGAAAAGGAGGGCAGCTCAAACTGCTTCGCCTGACACCAAATGTTCTCAATGCGATCAGGACGGCCCGCATGGAATCCCTGCTCGGCATCCCGCCGAAAGGGGATACTGAATAAACGCCCTCATGGATCATCCCGTCCATATTGTTGTTCTTGAGCGGGATGAGGCGGTCGCGGCCTTTATCGCGTCGCAGCTCCCAAAAGAATATGAATGCCGTTTCGTGGCCACCGCGGAAGCGGCAGAGGCCCTGATCGACACCCGTGTGCCCGATCTCTTTCTCTGCGCGGATGATCTCGACGACGAATCAGGCCTCATGTTCCTTGCCAGAACGCGCGATAAATGGACAACCCTTCGTCGCATCCTGATGGTTCCTGATCCCGACGGAGACCTCTTTTTCACTGCCCTCAAGGAAATCCCAGGCCTCTCCTACCTGAGCAAGCCGCTTGAAAAGCGGGCCTTTCACCGCATCGTACGACATGTCCTTTGGGAGCCGCCTTCTGACGAGGTTCAGGAATCCGACCTGATCGAGAATACCTCAGCAGCACCCAGTCAGAAAAACGACCGAGCCATCACCTCCACCACCGTCGTTCTCCTGGAAACCAACCCTGCCGAAGCGGCGCGCCTCATCACCCTTCTGCCTTGGGGATTCCGTCATAAAATAGCCACAAACCCGGAGCAGGCGGAGGCTTTGCTCGATGCCGAACCCGCCGATCTTTTTCTCTGTGCGGACGACCTGGCTGATGAATCCGGCCTTATGTTCATCGCCCGGACTCGGGATAAATGGCCCTCCACCAAGAGAATCCTGATGGTGCCGGAGGCCGATCCCGAGTTCTTCTTCTATGCCTCACGCGAAATGCCTGTCCTGTCCTATCTCGGCAAGCCTGTCAAAAAACAGGAACTCCTGCATATTCTCCGCCATGGATTGCAGCAGCCTCAAATTCTGGACGATCTCGAGGAGGAGCCCGCTCAAGACGAACCCTCACTGCTC
This sequence comes from uncultured Spartobacteria bacterium, assembly GCA_903823215.1. Classification (GTDB taxonomy): domain Bacteria; phylum Verrucomicrobiota; class Verrucomicrobiia; order Chthoniobacterales; family UBA6821; genus UBA6821. The sequence continues at coordinate 9,051 of CAIJRY010000155.1, read as the reverse complement.
TCCCGATCCTTTATACGCATGGGAACATGGGCGATCGTGATCCTCATCGGGGCAACCATTGTTGTCACAGTTCTGCTGATCATCTATCAAATCAAGTGCAAATTCGGCACAGAGTTATTACCTGAATAACCCCCACTTTTTCTTTCTCCCATGAACAACTCAGTGCAAGTCTCGGCCACCATCCCGGACTGGAGCAGGGAGATGCCTGAGCGGGGAGAGTGGCAGCCCGGCAGAGAGCTCATGCGCTCCCTCCGGGGCTATCAAAGAGCTCGCACCCACGGTTGGTTCTCATCCCTCTTCATCAGCCGCCTCTGGGTGCTGGCGCATCGTTTCTGGAGTGCCGTGGCCGGAACGGATATTCCCATCAATACCGAAATTGGAGGAGGTCTGGCGATGCCTCATCCCAACGGTATCGTCATCCATGCCGATGCAAAAATCGGTCCCAACTGCCTCCTCTTCCAGCAAGTCACCCTCGGTGGAAATGAGCATGGCGCACCCACCCTCATCGGCCATGTCGATGTCGGTGCAGGAGCCAAGATTCTCGGTAAAGTGACCATCGGTGCTCACGCCAAAATCGGCGCTAATTCCGTCGTCCTCACCGATATCCCGGAGGGTGCGACTGCCGTTGGAATACCCGCGAAGATTATCTTGCCGAAAGGAGATCAGAAGCGAGAGAAGTCTGAAGGATGAACAGGGAAAAGGTCATCAGAAGTCAGCGAACAGAAATCAGCTCCTTATGCAAAACGACACGCTGCTATTGATTGAAATAGTGAAACATCTTTCGCCTAGTTGAAATTAGGATGATGAACGAAGCCATAATGATAATTGGCATTTTATTAGAGTTATTACTTGCGGCAGGATGGCCTATATTCTTCTTTGAGTGTTATCGTCACAGGTGGAAGCATCATCTTGTATTGGCGATTCTAGAAGCCGTAATCTCTACTATCGTAGTAATATGGATAGGCGCGATACCGATGGTAGATCTCGCCTTTGGGCTGGCATATCATCACGGTATATTGGCTTGGCCAGTTTCAGGGCTGCTTATTTTAGCAGCATGGGGAACCCCATGGATTTTTATGACTGTGTGGTTTATACACCGGAGTAAGCGTGAAACTTCCTAACCACTATGAGAAGTGTCAAGTGTGTGGAAATCTAGGAGGAGGGTCTGTTGGAATGGCTAAGTCGTGGTGATGGAACCCCGTAGGGGTTTGCTTAGTATTCGAGAACATCTCTGCCCTCCGCAGTCGCTCAATTCATTCCTTTGATACACACTCTCTATTAAAAGGCGCAGGGATTTTGGACGGAGAGCAAGGCGTGCGAGTAAAGCGGTATCCAAGCATACCGCGAGCGAGCAACAACGCAGCTATGAACAAAAAGCCCCAAGCCGTTGCTAATCCCAAAGGAGGTGGTGGGAGAGCATCACCTCCCCGTCAAAGTGGAAATAGCCTTTGAATGATTTCCCTTCCAACATCCCCGGCATCCAATAGGCATCATCCGCCCACATGTCGTGATACGGAATCGCTGAAGGCTCCATCCAGTAGGGGATCGCCTCCTCTGTCTCGATCTCATCACCCAGACATCCCTCGGCAACAAAAACCACGCAATGGAGGGCGAGCCCGTCGGTGAATTGAAAATGGAGTTCACCCCGTTGAATCAGATTCAGCGGCGTCACCCCCACCTCTTCCTCTGTCTCACGAATGGCGGCGTCGAGTGCCGTCTCGCCAGACTCCAAGCGTCCGCCGGGCCCATTGATCTTGCCAGCACCGAGGCCTCGCTTTTTACGAATCATCAGGATCTTCCCGTCACGCTGTACAAAGCAGAGAGAGGCACGCATCGCAGGCTGCCAGTCATTCCAGAACTCATCCATGGAGTGAAACTAATCTGGAACTCAGAAACTCAGGAAGAAAGTAAACACTCGAACATCCTCTTTTTACTCTGCACCAGACAAACAGGAAGAGGTCTTCGCGCAGGGGTTCGGAACCTGCAGGATCGCAGCGATGCAGTCATCAAAGCAGCCTTCCCCTGTATCTTTTCCCGAGTTCTTGAGTTCCAGATCAACTCTTCTCCTTTGCGTTTGCCTACCTAGCCGTTGCATCAGGGTTCATCCTTCTTTGTCACCCTTTGTCACAAGATTGTTACAAATGCTCCCTTGACCATAAAAAAATTCGTCGCAGCATAGATACCCCATGGAATTAGACGATCCCACTCTCTTCATTAACCGGGGCCTGAGCTGGCTGGAGTTTAACCAGCGCGTGCTCAATGAAGCTCTCAATAAAGAGAATCCCCTGTTGGAGCGCCTCAAGTTTCTTTGCATCGTCAGTTCCAATCTGGATGAGTTTTTTGAAGTCCGTGTCGCGGGTCTCAAGCAACAGGTGCAGACCCATCATGTGGCCCTTGCGCCCGACGGCATGTCTCCCAAGTCCGAACTGGCGGCGCTTACCAAGCGCACTCGAATCCAGGTCGAGGATCAGTATCGTTGCTGGAATGAGGAAATTCGACCCTGGCTGGCGGCGCAGAACATCCGCTTCCATGATTACCCCGGTGTTCCGGACGCGGAGCGGGAGCATTTCGAGAAGTTTTTTCATGAACGGGTTTTTCCAGTTCTTACGCCACTGGCGATCGATCCCTCCCATCCCTTTCCACAGCTCCTGAATAAGAGCCTCAATGTCATCGTCCACCTTGAAGGCGAAGGCCTCAATACGGATCTGGCGGTTGTTCAGGTGCCGCGCATTCTGCCGCGCGTCGTCCCCTTTGCCAATCAGACTGACGAGCAGGGCCATGACTTTGTTTTTCTGGGCAGCATCATTAAGCATTATGTGGGGTCTCTCTTCCATGGGGTGAAGGTAATCGGCGCGCATCTCTTCCGAGTCACCCGCAATAGCAACCTCTATGTCGATGAGGAGGAGGCGGAGAACCTCCTCCACGCCATTGAGGAGGAACTCCGTCATGTGAATCGAGGTGCCGCTGTCCGCCTGGAAGTCCAGCAGGACTGCCCCGACACCATCGCCAATCGCCTGCTGGAAATCTTTAATCTGACGCACGGAGATCTCTACCGCCACGATGGTCCGATCAATCTCACGCGGCTCATGCCGCTCGCGCTCTCCATCGACAGACCTGACCTCAGAGACAAGCGCTTCACTCCCGCTACGGTTGTCTCCCTCAACGAAGAGGCCGATATCTTCTGGCATATCCGCAAGGGGGACATCCTTCTGCATCATCCCTACGACAGCTTTCAGACCGTCCTCGATTTTCTGGGTCAGGCTGCCGAAGACCCAAATACACTGGCCATCAAGCAGACCCTGTACCGCACCAGTTCCGATTCACCGCTGGTAGCCTCACTCATCCAGGCCGCCCAGAATGGGAAGCAGGTCACCGTCATCATCGAACTCAAGGCCAGATTCGACGAAGCCGCCAACATCAAGTGGGCCCGCCTCATGCGGGAAGCCGGTGTCAATGTCATCTATGGCATTGCCGGACTCAAGACCCATGCCAAGGCGATGCTGGTTGTCCGTCAGGAAGGGGAAATCATTCGGCGCTATGCGCACCTCGGCACCGGTAATTATCATCCCTCCACCGCCCGCCTTTACACGGATCTCGGTTTGCTGACGGCTCGGGAAGACATCACTTCCGATGTCGCTGCCATGTTCAACATCCTGACAGGGGTTTCCAAATTTCCCGGACTCAAGGAGCTTCTCATGGCCCCGTACGATCTTCGCGAGGGAATGCTTGCCCTCATCGACCGCGAGATCGAACACGCCAAGGCCGGGCGGCCTGCGGAAATTTTTGTGAAGATGAACGCGCTTGTCGAGGACAGCATGATCGAGGCCCTCTACCGTGCCTCACAGGCCGGGATCAAGATCCGTCTCATGATTCGCGGTGTCTGCTGCCTGCGACCGGGGGTTCCCGGGATCAGCGAGAACATCGAGGTACGCAGTCTCGTCGGACGCTTCCTCGAGCACAGTCGCATCGTCCGCTTCGAGAATGGCGGCCAGCCCGAAATTTACCTTGGCAGCGCCGACTGGATGCCGCGTAATCTTTTCCGCCGTGTCGAGACATCGTTCCCTCTGCGCAGTGCGCGTGTCCACGAGCATGTGCAGGAGATCATTGACTGGTTCTGGCGGGACAATGTGAAATCCAGAGTGCTTCATGCCGATGGTAACTACCTCCCAAGGCCGCTCACAGGAGAGCTCTTTAGCGCGCAGGCGGAGTTTCTGGCGGAAGCCCAGCGCCGCCGCAAGGCAAAACCGACCGTTTCCTAAAAAGATAACAACCTAAAACTTCTTGACTTCGCAGGACTGGGTGTAATCTCTGACTATTCCCCCCGGCATTGTGAACTCAAGCATCAAAGCGCATCCACTCCTGGGATCGTGGTCGTGGCAGATTGCCTCGGATTTCGTCGTCTGGACACCTGCCCTCTACGAACTCTTCGGGCTTTATCCCTCGCAGCCACCACCCAATTGGGCGCGACATGCGAGCCTCTACACGCCGGAGGCTTTTGCCAAGTTGGAGCATGCCGTGCAGCATTGCCTCGCAACAGGCGAGTCCTATGCCCTCGATCTGGAGGGAGTCCATGCCACTGGTCGGACGATCTATTTGGAAATTTATGGCGGCGCAGAACGTGATGAGCACGGTGCCATCGTAACACTCTTTGGCCAATGTATTGACCGCACCGCTCAGGTGCTGGCCCTGCGTGAACTGGAACTAGCCAAGGCAGAGGCAGAACGCGCCAATGAACTGAAGAGCCATTTCCTGGCAAATATGAGCCATGAGATCAGGACTCCGCTGAACGCCATCATCGGGATGGCGGAGTTGCTGGAGTACGACTCCAAACGAACCGATGTCAAAGAGTGCCTGCGCACGATTCATACAAGCGGTGACACCCTCCTCTCCCTCATCAATGACATTCTGGATCTCTCCAAAATCGAAGCTGGGCAGATCGAGTTGGAAAATGCCCCGATGGATATCCGGGAGTGCATTGAGGCGTCGCTGAGCATTATTTCCTCCTTGGCCGAGGAAAAGGGGCTGGAACTCAAGCTCAGCATCGATCCGGCGCTGCCCAAGATCGTCCAGGGTGATTCCTTTCGTCTCAGGCAGATACTTCTGAATCTGTTGATGAATGCCGTGAAATTCACGGCCAAGGGATCCATCAAGCTGAGCGTTGCCTGCGCAGATGAGCCCTTGAGCAACCCCCGTATCAATTTCGTCGTCACCGACTCCGGCATTGGCATCAGCGCTGAGGATCAACAGCAGCTCTTCCATGTCTTTTCTCAGGGAGATGCCTCCTTCAGCAGACGCTATGGAGGATCGGGCCTTGGTCTTGCCATCTCACAGAAATTGGTCGGTCTCATGGGTGGAGCGATCCGTGTCGAGTCTGAACCGGGCGTTGGATCCTCCTTTAGCTTTAACATACCGTTTGTCACCACGGACAAGTTGCCACGGAATGTGACCCTCGGATCACCGCAACCCGAGATGTCTTTCTTTCTCGGCATGAACAATCCCTTGAAAATCCTTGTCGCCGAGGACAACAAAGTGAATCAACAGGTTATCCAGTTGATGCTCAGCCGCCTTGGATACGATGATGTGACACTGGTTGAAAACGGTTTGGAAGTGTTGGAATCACTGGCGCAGACCCGCTTTGATCTGATCCTCATGGACATCCAAATGCCAGAGATGACGGGCCTTGAGGCCACCGAAGCCATTATGCAGCAATATCCCGAGGAAAAACGCCCCCAGATCGTCGCCCTGACGGCTAACGCAACCAAGGAAGACAGGGCCACCAGCTTGGCTGCAGGAATGAAAGACTACCTCATCAAGCCTCTAAGACGGGAGCAACTGGCCACCGCACTTCAGGACGTTTACTCCCGAATGCCACCCAAGCCACCGCGACAGGCGATAAATTCCGCTGACCTCGACTAGCGAATCCTCAGAAGAAAACCGACTCAGCCGTAGTGATTGAGAGGGGGCTTCCTGCAGCTCTATGGTGCGATAAACCTGAGCACAAACCGTTTATAAACACATGGTTTCCGCTTCTTCACAAAATTAAAAAACAAGCGTTCCTGAACCTTAGAGCCACAACCGTTTTCCACATCTAAATAAGACCGACAAGCCCTCTTCGTAGCTCTTGGTCGCATTTCTACTTCGCTGCGTGGAGTGTGTTCCAGATATGGAGTGCTACTAGAAGGATCATGAACGCTACATAGACGCGCAATGCCCAGAGGAGTATTGTTATCCCTTTCCCCAATTTACAGCGCGCATAGCTTCTTTTGGCTGTCGAGACCTGGTCCGGATCAAGCGTGTCATGGGCCCAAGCTATTTCCGAATGTTCATTGGTTATTGGTTCTACAGAATCTGCAATTTCATTTTTTTTCATTAATGTCATATGTGCGGAGATGAATAATTTACGGTAATATGCTATTGGCTTGGATTAGCTCTTTCTAAGTCAGAAAGAGGCGGGGAAAAACGGTGGCAATGCCAAATATGATCCCTACAACAACTAGAAAAACGGTTACTCCTATACCAAAGAAATTACTCCATCCACGGTTAGCATGCTCACCCATGATCTCGCGATCGTTGACAAGTAAGAGAAGAAAGACAATGGCCGGGGGCATTGATAGTGTTGCGATGACATTGACGATAATGGTGATGAAGACCAGTGGCGCGTTCGGAATAAGCACGAGTAGTGCCGCAATCCCAGCGGCCGTCAAAAGAACAGTATAAAAGGGCCATCCATCCCGAAATGAGCTGTTCATACTATGGGGGCGCCCGGTGACTTCACCGAACGCATACGCAGAAGACAATGAGATAGTTATGGCGGCCACAATGCCCGCCTCAAAGAGCCCCAATGCAAAGAGCGTCGCTCCGATGTTTCCGACATAAGGGATAAGCGCTTTTGCAAAGTCAGCACCCTGTAAGGAGGAAACATCGATATGATGAATGAATAGAGGAGTGGTTGCCAATACTGTGGCAATTGCTGCTATAGCAGCGATCAGAGCTCCAATGGCCGTATCAATTCGTCCGTGGCGGATGTCAGCAGGGGTGAGCCCCTTGTCAACAACGGCGCTCTGTTGAAAGAAGATCATCCAAGGGGTAACAGTCGCACCGATATTTGAAATAAGTAGCAGGATGAATCCGACCGTAACGCCACCTGCTATCGGGCCCCAGGTGAAGAAAGCGCGCACCACATCGCTGCTCACTGGATGGGCAAGGATGGCGACAGGCACGAAGAGGAGATTGAAGACCGCAAAGCCGAGAACAATCCTCTCCCATGTCCAGTAGCTCTTGGTGGCCACAATTGCGACAATCAGAAAAAATGCTCCCAGCACAGCCAGTGCCGGAGGCACTCCAAAGAAACCCAACCCTGCCCGTACCGCAATGAACTCGGTGACTAAGGTCAGTAAATTCCCAAAAACCAGATCGGCCATGGAGAAGAAACCCCAGAATCTGCCGTAACGTTCTTTGATCAACTCGGCATGTCCACGCTTTGTAACAGCTCCCAACCTGACGGTCATTTCTTGTACCACAAAAGCCATCGCGAAAGTGAGCACAATGAAGGGGAGAAAGAAGCCTATGCCGTATTGGGCGCCAGTCGTGGCGTAGGAAATCATGCTGGGTCCGTCATTTTCCCCCAACATCACTAGAATTCCTGGTCCGACCAGCAACCAGAGGAGCATCCCCCAGCGCCCTCCCTCACGATGAGCGTGAACGTGGCTGCGATCGCGTGCGCGTTTAATGTCCTCGGCGCGAGGGGCATTAGGGCCAGGCACTGGATGACGGGGTTCCCCCTCAGTCAAGATATTCATTTGTGGTTTCCTTGAAAATGGATTGTTCTGGACATGAGTCCTCCGAAAATAGGTGCATTTTGTAGCCTTGACTACATTTCTGTGTAATTACTACAACGAAGCTATACTTGTCGTCAACCCGCTCCTAAAAAGCAAGGATCACTTTGCATCTTTGCATTCTCCACCCCATAATATTTGCGAGGTAACTATGCCACAGACATCCACTATCCTCGACAGCACCGAAACAGCTGTTATCCAGCGCAGAACCCGTCTGCAGCATGCCCAAGAACGTGCCCAAGATTATGTCGAGGCCATTTCCGACCTCATCGCCTCCAAAGGGGAGGCTAGAGGCACCGACCTTGCAAAATCACTTGGCGTAACTCATGTCACCGTGGTTCGGACAGTGCAGCGTTTACAGCGTGAGGGTTTGGTAACGACGCAACCCTACCGATCGATTTTCCTAACCAACACAGGCCGTAAACTTGCCGAGAAGGCAAAAATCCGGCACGAAACCGTCGTCGCTTTCCTCGAGGCACTTGGCATCTCCACAGCCACAGCCCGACTTGACGCCGAGGGCATCGAGCATCATGTCAGTGATGAAACGCTAAGGGCTTTCAAAAGATTTCTCGAAGTGAGGTGATCACCTCAAGCTGTACAGGCGTACGACACCTGCGCTTTTGCCATTTGAATGGAGCGGATAGAGGGAATCGAACCCGCTTTTAGCCTTTTTTAACACTTCGTGGCATTGCGTGATTTTGCACGCATACTGCTTAGAATCAGTATATAAGAGCCTCCATAGCCGATTTTTCAATTTGCAATCACACGCAATCAAATACAGCTACGAGTGTTCCAATTTGTTCCAGTTTTTCGGTGAGTAGGGAATCATACCCTCTTGCGCTGTAAAAAGAGAAATTTTACCCTCACAAAACTGCACAAACTCACCGCGCCACTTCTGCTATGACTGCCACGGAATCACTGGACTCGGCACCATACAAGTGCTTTAGTTTGGCTTGTCGCCTGTGCTTGAGGGTCTGCCACCTTTGAAAGCGAAGGTTCCGAGCCGGGAGGCAGTTCCCGGCTCGCATCATTTTTGCGTGGTTGAAATTATTGCGATCCAGTGCGACCTTGATCTTGGAGTCGGGAGGAAGATCAGAAAGGACAGCTGACCTGCCTTCGGTAGTTATGAGGACTCGTCCGCCATCTCTTCCGGCTCTTTTTTTTGCCCAATCTCGGATTTCAGTCTTGCCGCTCGTAGAGCCTCCACTTGAGCCAT
>CAIJRY010000154.1 GCA_903823215.1 uncultured Spartobacteria bacterium | reverse complement strand
GATCTCTGGATACTAAGCTTCGTAAATGTAAATTTTTTGTCCTTTTCCATTGCCGCACCGTTGCCGCATTATTGCCGCAATCCATGTTAAAAACCCTCTAAATTGGGGTACTTGCATTAAAGAGAAAATACGCTAGAATCCTTTGTGTGTAAAGGTTTATTAAGATTTATTAAAAGTCGGAAAACACTAGATTCTTAGGCTCATAACCTGAAGGTCGTCAGTTCAAATCTGGCCCCCGCAACCAATTACTTTCTTTTCTTTCTCCAACAGCATTGCCAACTCCCTTGGATCTCTCTATTTTAGAAGATGAGGGGTTTTCATGATTTATTTAATTTTGGGCAGTGTTTTTTTTGTTTTGATTGCTCTTTTGGCAAGCATTCCTTTTATCCGCTCCTTTCTAAAAAATCACCGTCCTAAAGGGTTTGTGAATCTTGCCCTCCTTGATCCCTCTATCTTCATTGACCTGAAATATTACGGGGAAGATAACTTTGTGGGCCGTCGGATTCGCGGGTATGAAGCCCCTATCTGTTATATTACCCTCCCGGCTGCCCTTGCCTTGAAAGAAGTTCAGGCAGAGCTCACTAAAAAGGGCCTGGGTCTTTTGGTGTGGGACGCCTATCGCCCCCAACGGGCCGTGGAAGATTTTTGGCGGTGGGCACAGAGTTTGGATAACCACACAAAATCCAAATACTATCCCCAATACTGGAAGAGAGAACTTTTCCGCTTGGGATATCTCTCCAGAAAATCTGCCCACTCTAGAGGAGCCGCTGTGGATTTAACCCTCATAGATCTCGCCACAAAGAAGGCCTTGGATATGGGAACCATTTTTGATTTCCTAGATCCCACGGCTCACACCAATGCGTACGCCAAAAACCTTATTACAAAAGAGCAGCAGAATAATCGGGAACTTTTAGAGAAAACAATGCGCTCCTACGGATTCAAAGTCTATGAAAATGAATGGTGGCACTTCACGTTTCAAGATGAAATGTATCCGAATCGCTACTTTGACTTTCCCATTCGATAGGGAATCTCCATATAATCCTTGATGTGGGCGCCTGATAATGGTACATATCTTCATGTTCGGGGCGTAGCGCAGCCTGGTAGCGCACCTGGTTTGGGTCCAGGGGGTCGGAGGTTCGAATCCTCTCGCCCCGACCATATAATTTTCTCTACGGGCGTCCTTAGCTCAGCTGGATAGAGCATCGGCCTTCTAAGCCGAGGGTCGGAGGTTCGAATCCTCCAGGACGCACCACTTTTATTTTTCTTGAGATCCCCTTGAAATCTGCGATCTCCTCTCCTACATATAGTTCATGATAAAAAATATTTTTACTCTCTTAATTTTAGGAACTCTTGCTTTGCAAGAAACCTATGCTGCTGCCAGTGATGAGAAGGACGCTTCCTCTTTAGCAGCTGTTTCTCGGCCCTCTCAATTTTCACTGGAAAATCTCTTGGAGCTATGTACCTCCTATGGGACCTGTCCAGGAAATCGTGATGATAAAGAGCTTTACTATAGAAATCAGTTTGCCAGCTTTAAATCTAACCTAAAGTCTCTAGATTGGGGGAAAGTTTCCTCTCG
>CAIJRY010000153.1 GCA_903823215.1 uncultured Spartobacteria bacterium | reverse complement strand
TGATCTCACCGCTAGCAGATGAGTTTGCAAAGAATGATTTAATAGCCTGTTCCCCTGTGGCGTAGCTGCCATAACCAGGCGATCCAACCTTATTATGATTGCGACCCGTATCTCTCAGAACAATGTAGAAAAGTTGCAGTTCTAAACGAGCCTTTTCTTCGTCGCTCAGCACAGTGGAACCAGAATCGAAACTGCTCTCGGTAATTTTTCCCACAAGGGGATCTCCTGAATATTTCAGTGTGTCAGCAAGCTCAGAGAGATAGGTAGTTCCATCACTACCTTTGATCACAGTATTCACAAAATTTTGCAGGGAGAGACCTGCTGGCGAGGATAGGCCGGATGGCAAAGTGACGCCGGACCCGACAATGATATCGGCCCCTGCAAAAGGAAGGTTGGGATTCCTATTATTTCCAATACTCGTGATACCGACACCAGTTCCGTCGGAGTTATTCGGCCCATTACCAAGATCGATATTTCCTCCGGCAAGAACCTCCAATGTTCCCGGCCCATTAATCTGTATATCACCGCTTTGCAAAGTACCACTTTGGGCCGCTTGTGCGATTTTTTGAAGCGGAGATGAGGGATCGTAAGCGATGATATCTCCTCCTGCCGAAACGATACTAAAACTATCTTGGGTGTCATTCTGAAGATAGAGGCCAATATCCGTAATATCTGCACCGGCTGAAACAATGGAATTTTTTGGGGAAAACAGCGTAAGCCCAGAAATATCCCCCTTCTGCGCGTATATCCTCAACGGAACAGTATCTCCTCCATGAAGCAGACTTGACCCATGCAATGCTTGCTTTGATTGCAAGACCCCAAACTGACCCGTCACCGAACCGCTTTCATATAACATTCTCGAAATTCCCGTGGTGTAGGAGTTCTTGATTCCATTAGCTCTTATATTATTAACCAGAGCTGCTGGTAAGTTGCTTCGCTGAGAAAGGGGAGCATTGATTCCTGGAAACAGAGCAGGGTCTGCATCCGAGAGGTTAAGTATAGCAGCAGAATAGACACTAAGGGAGCTTGTAACACTCGCTTTGTAGATACCGTTCTGAACGAGGCCATTGATATTTTTAGCCGCAATGAGAGACATTGTTCCCGTCGGGGAAGGCATCATGGTGAGATTTCCCTGCAAATTGATATCTCCGGATAATGCCAAAACATCCAAAGATGGTGGCATCAACGAAATCAGCGGCGCCAAGCCAACCGGGAAAGCGCTTGTGGGTATCGAGTCCGAAGTAATATCTGTTTCCACCAATCTTATCCACGGTTGATAGTAAGAGGCCTGACCAGGGTCGTAGGGATTTAGAAAGCTAGCAATCCAAGATTGCAAGATCGATACTGGAGTCGAACTGGCCTGAGTGGCCGCTGATTGACGTAACGTAATATTTCCGCCGAGTGAACTGACGGAAACCGTATCGGTTGGAGCGTAAGAGGTGAAGTAATCCTTAAGCCAATACCCGTTGTTGATTCCCTGAGGTGTCATGAATACATTGGCTACAGATCCGATAAGGACATCTCCTGCGGCTTGGACACTTATGTTCCCTTTTCCTAGGAAGAAAGTTGTCGGAAGATAACTAAGCAATGAATTATTAAATATAGGAGCTGTTAGAGTCGGTGCTGCAGGATCTCTCGTGGGGTTTGTGATGATACTTCCACCGACCTGCAAACTTGCATTACCTCGCTCTACATAATAGACACCAGCATCTAGATTGTTGCCGGCGCGCACCGAGAGATTCCCCCCACCGAGTTCAATGCCAGTAGCTGAACTGGCCGATATCAATTTACCCGAAGCGTCCTTGCCAGACATTCTGTAGTTGGTCGGGATAGAGGCATTGATATTGCTGATGTTTCCGCCGGCATTCAGGATTATATTTCCTCCACCTAGTGCACCTAAGTCATCAAAGAAATTCGAGAAATCCACCCACCACGCCGTGGAAGCTACTTGCCTTACATTTGGATCTCCCAATGTATCCGGAGAAAGACTGATGACAGAGAACTTCCCGTTAGCATCCACCGACCCTCTCCGATAGAGCCAATTTGATGGAAGTTCACGTACAGAATCAGCAACTTTACTTCCCACAGTAGCACTTGCATCGAGTGCCCATTGGCCGATGTTGCCCATTACATCTACAGTAATATTTCCGCCGGCATAGCTGAACTGGGCAGCATAGGGAACTAGTTGTTGGACAGCCCCTAAGCGCAATTGAGGACTATCCTGACCATAATTACTCGGACTCGGTGTATCAAAGGTTCCTCCCAGATTGGGATCAACCACTTGCACCCCCGCGGTATAGATTGAGGCAAATTGGTTCCACAGTTGAAGATCACCTGAAGCATTGATCGAGATGTCTCCGGTTCCGGTACGGATAACTTGATAATAATTATAGCCCGGTCCAGTGAGGGCATCTGAAGTCAACGCATCAGAACCAGGAACGGGCGCTTGGGCTTGCGAGGCGTTTGCGTAAGGAATTCCAAGGATCACATTACCCAGACTTGTTTTTGCAACCGCTTTAGAATTTGCTCCTGACAAATCAGCCCCAGCCGTAATCTGGTAGGCCCAGGATTGGAAATTCGCTGGGAGAGCAGCATTCTGATCCATTAACGGTGCATTATATGCTGATCCCGCAATAGGATTGCCATTCGAATCAAAAGTCAGCGCACTGAACCCATCGCTTAATGTTGCGTTCAAAATAATATTTCCAGAGGCACGTAAACTCATGAATCCTGGCGAACTGTTGTTGCCAACGCGTAATTGTGAGAAATCCCAGTCCGTGTTCAGTGTCAGATCCCCATTCTGGTTGATAATTTCTACCCCAGGGGCAAGATTCAGGATACTGCTAACAGAAAGAGGTTGATGCAGTGTCAGCCTGGCAAGAATCGTTGCATCATTCGCAGAATTCGCCCCAGCAGCACCAAAGAAGTTCGGAGCATCAATCGTGATCTGGGGAACTGCTGTCGATATTTCCGCTGATCCACCTCCCCCTGGGGTTAGATCATAGAGCTGATACCCTTCCACAGCGATGCTTGAGGCGCCCCTGATCGTTGAGTCAAGGTGTGCAATCTGAATATCTGTTCCCGCGGCATTCTGGGGTGCTCGTAAATGCAGTGTACCTCCCATCTGATCCAGTCGGGTTGCTGGGGCCGCGACTCCCAGATCAATGGATGAACCACCTTGCAGATCAAGCATTGCCGTTGGACTAATGACTCCGTTGATTTCATTTCCGGCACTTAGGAAAATCGATCCCCCCTTTCCTGCCGCATCATAAGTACCAGCTTGGACAGTTAAACCAGCAGTCGCATCCAACACAACACTCCCGCCAGCTTGGATCACAATTGAACCACCTGTAGCACCCGAAGCATCAACTTTTCCGTTGACCAAAATGGAACCAGCATCAGCTGTCAATGTGTAGGAATGGGCCTTGGCATTGGCGAGATTGACATCTCCCGAGCGAATCCTAATATTCTGCGATTCGGTGACTCCGGCTGTAGAAAGTACATTTTCGAGGGTGTCAATATTTCCTCCATTATAAGTCTTCAGGTCGGCAGTGAAGTTTCC
>CAIJRY010000152.1 GCA_903823215.1 uncultured Spartobacteria bacterium | reverse complement strand
GTTTTCCCAAGTGATCGAGACATCGCCGAGATCCCGTTCGGTGAAGGTTATTGTTGCCGCTCTTGCACCGGTAGCTAGTCCGTTTCTTAGTGCGTTCCCATATATTTTTGCAATGAAAGAACGGATCTTTGACTCATCCCCGTTGAACTTCGCCTTCGCATAGGACCAGGCAGCAAGGTAGTTCCAGCGGGCTCCACCTCCTGTCTTCGGGTTCGGGGTAATGACAGAAACATCGTCTCGCGTCAGATCATCCCAATCCTTGATATTCTTGGGGTTCCCTTTGCGGACAAGGAAAACAATGGTTGAGGTGTAGGGCGAACTATTATGGGGAAAACGGCTCTGCCAGTCTTTGGAGAGGAGATGTTGTCCTGAGGCATCGACGCCTCCTTTTTCGTAGATGGCATCGATATCGAAGGCTAGTGCCAGCGTTGCGACATCCGCAGGTGTGCCATCCTGAATGGCCCTCGATTGCTTCCCTGATCCGTCATGGGAGGTGCTGATTTGGATATCTTCTCCTGTTTTCTTCTTCCAGTAGGAGGAAAAGGCATTGTTGTATTCGGAGTAGAGCTCTCGGGTGGGATCGTAGCTGACATTCAGAAGATTGATTTCACCTCCGTTGGAGGAAGTTCCCGTAGTGGATTGCTTGGAGCAGGAAACAAGAAACAAAACGGTCAGTAGGAGGACTATAACCGAACTGATGGAGGCATTGGTTTTGTGCATGAAACTAATTTGATTTTTTCAAAAGCGAAACTAGCAAGAGGGAATGATCGGTCAAGAAAATAAACGATCTTTAAGGTCGTTATAACGCGCAGTATTTACTCACAATAGTTATCCCGGCTAGATTCCTTCTCCGTCGATTCCCTGAATCTTCCTGAGTTCGTCGGCTCCGACCACCGGGGATTTCATGACATCCGAGAGTGTTGTTCTGTCCATCAGACCGGCCACCAGATTTCTTGCGGTGAGCATCACGCGTCGGAAACGGCATGTTGATTCCTGTGTGCATCGCTTGTAGTCGGTCACAGAGACGCAGGCAATGGGAGCGAGGTAGCCGTCAAAATGGCGGACAACTTCTCCCATCGTGATTTTATCCGGGCTCCTTGCAAGTTGATATCCGCCCCGCTTTCCTGCCGTGCTGGCAACCCATCCCTTTTCTTTGAGATCGAGCATGATATGCTCCAGAAATCGCTTGGGAACATCATTGCGGCGGGCAAGTTCCAGAATCGGAATCGGTGGTCCCCCTCGATGCTCCACCAGGGTGAAAAGAGCGCGCAAGGCATAATCTGTCCGCATGGAAAGCTGCATGGAGTGAAATATACGCGATCAATCAAGTAGGGGAAAGACCTGATTCATCACGGCTGATCAGATCATAAAATCGATCTCATCCTCGTGGAGTTGAACGATCACAGGAGCATTCGATTTTCCCTTCTTATCGAGTCGTGTCTGCACCTGTTCACCCCGCACCAGCAGGGTATCCGGAGGGACGCTTTTCATGAGGAAAACATTGGCTCCAATCGTGCTGCGGGCACCAACAATGGTATCTCCTCCGAGAATAATACCATTTGGGTAGATGACGACATCATCTTCCACCTCGGGGTGGCGTTTGAGTCCTTTGATGATCTCACCCTGCTCATCCTTCTGGAAGCTTCTCGCTCCGAGAGTCACACCGTGATAGAGCTTCACATGGTTGCCAATGATGCAGGTCTCCCCGATGACCACTCCGGTCCCGTGATCGATGAAAAAGTGAGAACCGATTGTTGCCCCCGGATGAATGTCAATCCCTGTGCGGCTGTGTGCCCATTCGGTCATCATGCGCGGAAGGAGGGGGACATTTTCAAGATAGAGAAGATGTGACACGCGTTGGATCGCGATCGCTTCTAGACCCGGATACGCAAGAACGATTTCCTCAAGACTGCGGGCCGCCGGGTCTCCCGCGAAGGCTGCCTCGACATCTGTCTTCAGGAGTGCCCTTACCTCGGGGATACCTCCGAAGAATCTTTCAGTGATTGCCGTTGCATTGAGTCGAAGAGCAACATTGGGTTTTGTTTCATCGTCACGAATTTTGAGACTGACGGCGATGACCGACTCAAGCTGGTCGGCAATCTGATCGATAATCTCCTGAGCGGCTGAGGGAAGTTCCTCGGAGGAAACTGCTTCTTCGGAAAAAAATCCGGGAAAAAGCAGATGAAGCAGGTCGTTGCAAAGAGTGGCAATCGCCTGTTTGGAGGGGAGATTGCTCCGATCCAGATGATTGATGCCACCGATATTCCGATAAGATTCAAGAATCGGATCAAGGAGATGGGTATGCAGGCTCATCAGTCACAAGCTACCGAGTTCTCTGAATGCTTGCCAGCAGAAGAGAGTGTTACTTTGTCTAGATAAATAACCTTCATTGATCTCATGGAGGGTGTGCTGCATACCCTTCACGGGATCTGATGATTGGTCCAAACCAAAGCTGTTTAGCTCTACTCTCCAGATCCTCAATGAGTTTCAATTCACCTGCCGCAAGTCGAAATCCCGAAAGGCAGATAGGCGGGGCAGAATCTGAACGATGCGGTGAGAATTGGCACAATGCCGATCCAGGCCCAAACCGGGCCTCCCCTTAGCGCCCAAATGATGAGGCCGAAGCCGACAACGAAACGGATGGTGCGATCGATGGTTCCAATATTTATTTTCATGATGTGGTTAGTTGGTGATGATTGTTCAAGAGCAGAGAGCCCGCAAACGCTCCTCTGCGTGATGCTCCATTCTGCCGCAGACCATGGAGCAGAGTTTTTTCAAAAATGGGTCTGACACGGAATACCGGACAAAGGTGCCCTCCTTTGAGCGTCTCAAGAGACCTGCTCGTAATAAGATGGAAAGGTGCTTGCTTGCATTTGCCTGCCGATATCCGGTGACCTCGATCAGTTCGCTTACTGTGAGATCCTCTCCCAGTAATGCCTGAATAATCCGCAGTCTGGCTGGCTCTGCGAGGGCAGCGAAAAGATGAGCTGCCTCTTCGATCTGCCCATCAGTCATCCTTGTTTGCGTGCTTTGAGTTCCATTCATTACTAAATTGACATATATCGTTATAGTGATTAACTATCAACAAGAAATCCATGCATGGTAAAAAAATCATTACTCCCGCCTCAGCCCACTCGCACAGGCATCATGCCTTGATACTCGATGTGAGAAACCCGGATGAGTACCAAGAATGCCATATTGCCGGTTCGGTGTTGCATCCACTGCCAAGCCTTGATTCGGAAACTGTTCTGGCTCTGCGAAAGGATTCAGAGTTTTGCTATCTTGTCTGTGCAGCAGGGAAACGCGCGTCGATTGCTGCAGATATTCTGAGTGCATCGGGTCATGAGGAGATTCATGTCATTGAAGGAGGAATGCAGGGATGGTTGGATGCCGGCCTTCCCGTCATCAGGAAGGAAGCACTCCGATGAATATTCCTTCACATAAGCCCCTTATAGGGCATCTCACTCTCAAGAGTCTCTTTCACCAGTCCTTCCGATTGATGATGATGGCTGTTCTTCTTCTTCCCATAATTTCATGTAAAAAAAGCGATAAACACGGTGCTGCCGTTTTGCCTCAGGGACTGCCCGTCAAGGTTCAACTGATTGAGGAGAAAGTACGCCCTGTGGTGGAAGAAGTCGTTGGATCCGTCCGCGCCAAAAGCAGCGCTACCGTGGAGGCAAAGGTTTCAGGTCGAGTCTCTCAGATGCTTGTCGATCTTGGACAGCATGTCACAAAGGATCAGGTTCTTGCCGAAATTGATGCCCTTGAGGTGAAGGCTCAATCTGACCGGGCCATTGCAAACAGGGATCAGGCTTCACGAGATTTCAAGCGGGCAGGGGAACTCCTCCAGAAACAAGTGACCTCGCATCAGGAATATGATGCGGCAGAGGGGCGCTACCGGATTGCGGAAGCGGCGGTAAAGGAGGCGGAAACGATGCTCGGGTATGTGCAGGTGAAGGCTCCATTTGACGGAGTCATTACCCGGAAGATTGCCGATGTGGGCGATTTTGCCGCACCAGGAAAACCGCTTCTGCAAATCGAAAATCCCGAAAACCTAAGATTTGAGGCCGATGTTCCCGAGGCTATCATCGAACAGGTTCACACGGGCGAAGCAGTCGACATCGTGATCACATCACTAGGCTCTAGGATTCATGGTACGGTCAGCGAAATTTCACCAACGGCAGATCCCAACAGCCGCACCTTTCTTGCGAGAATTGATTTTCCC
Organism: uncultured Spartobacteria bacterium; assembly: GCA_903823215.1. GTDB lineage: Bacteria > Verrucomicrobiota > Verrucomicrobiia > Chthoniobacterales > UBA6821 > UBA6821. Next base: position 461 of record CAIJRY010000152.1, on the reverse strand, counting down.
ATCAGCAAAGGGTTGCGTGCGGGACAGTTCGGCAGAGCTCTCTTTCCTGTGGGAGAGTTTGTTTCAGTCAGTGTTCCGATAACTGCCCTGATCCAGCGCGGTCAGATGGAGATTGTCTTTATCAATGAGCAGGGTCATGCACGGCTGAGGCTGGTGAAGAGCGGCAAACGCTACGGCGACGAGGTTGAAATCCTTTCGGGAGTTTCCAAAGGGGATCAGATCATCCGTGAGAATGCTCAGTCCCTGAGGGATGGTCAGCCTGTGCAGATCGCTCCATGAGTGGCACCCCACAGGAAGATCATGCTGGCATTGCAGGGCGCATTGCCTCCGCCTTTATCGACTCCAAACTGACGCCGCTCATTGTTGTCGGTTCGTTGTTGCTTGGGCTTTTTGCCATCTTGATGCTTCCAAGGGAGGAGGAACCTCAGATCAAGGTGCCGATGGTTGATGTCATCGCCCAG
>CAIJRY010000151.1 GCA_903823215.1 uncultured Spartobacteria bacterium | reverse complement strand
TTGAAAAAATATTTGGCCGCCTCCTGCACAGCATGACGCCCCCTTTCGTTAAAAAAATCATTTCTCCCTTTGCCAATGAGCTGAATATGCGCCACGGCAGCCGGTCAACCATGCTTCGTCATCAGTCTTACTGTAACCGAGCCTGATTTTATCTCCATGCGCAAGGCATGTCACACATTGTCATTTTTTTATTTTTAGAATTCACCCGAAAACAAAAAAGGGAAGGAGCCTGACGCTCCTCCCCTTTTCATTCGAGATCTGTGCAGGAGGACTATTTCTTCCGTGCCTCCAGATATTGGGAGATCGCCTCGAATGCGACGGGGATCATCGAGACAAATATGATCCCGATCACCACCATCTCAAAGTGTTTCTGGACCCATGGCATCTGGCCAAAAATCAGTCCTGCCGTCATCATGAGGAAGACCCATAGAAAGCTTCCGATGACAGTGAAGAGAATGAATTTTTTACGGTCCATCGAGGCCATCCCGGCAACGAAGGGAGCCACCGTTCGGAAGATCGGGAGGAATCGGGCAAGGATGATCGCCTTCACTCCATGTTTCTCAAAAAAGAGGTGGGTGCGATCGAGGTACTCCTTCTTGAGGACGATGGCATTCTCCTTGAAGATCTTTCCCCCAAGAGTCGATCCCAGATGGAAATTCACCAGATTGCCCAGAATGGCCGCCACGATCAGCAGGCAAAGAATGAGGGGATAGCTGAGTCCCGAACCCGGATGGGAAGCGGCATAGGCTCCGACGGCAAAGAGCAATGCGTCGCCGGGGAGGAATGGCGTGATGACGAGCCCCGTCTCGCAGAAAATGATGGCAAAGAGAATCGCGTAGACCCAAAGACCGTAGAGCGAAACGATGTGTTCCAGACTCTTGTCGAGATGGATGAAGTTTTGTTGAAACCAGTGAATGAAGTCCATCGCGTTTATCAATCAGGATTCCACGGATTCCGCAACATCAGAGATGGAAGAGTTTTTACAAGTACCCAGTAAACTTCGACTCTTGGTATCTTCACCCTGGCTGTGCGAGGCTTCTGCCTGAGATAATTCAGCGTTCTGGTGGCGAGCCTCAATGGGATTTCCGAGCTGTATCGAATTCTGCCAGGATGCAGTCGCGCACAATACTTTTCCCCCTCCGAAAGCCATGCAGCAGTCTGATCCAGCATATGGGGCACATCAGTCTCCTCAACATAGATTCTTCCGAGTTCACGATCCGCTGCACGATCGCGGAGAATATTGAGCAACTGCAATCCCTTGCCGTACCCCATTCCCAGTTGAATCAGTTCCTCCTTGGACAGAAGAAGTGTCTGCGGTGAATGAATGGCGATCAATTCCGTCCATGTTTCCCCGACGCTCCCGGCCACGAGATAACAATACTCTTCCAGTTCCACCCGACTCAAGGGCTGAGTATTGCCGTCGAAGTGTTGAAGATCAAACAACTGCCCTTTGAGGATCGTCTGCCAGAGTCGCAAGAGCACCGACTTATCCTCTGATTGCTCCAGTAATCCAAATAGCATCGGCAGGGCATTGATCAACCCGCACTCCGCTTCAGAAATCTCGCCCTTCATTAATTCTGGCGTCCAGGGCAGCCCCTCCTCTCCAGCCAAGATCGACTGAAGGTCTGATAACAACTTCAACCTGCGCTCTCTCGGGATGGCCACGGCATCCGCCACCGTATCAGTCGCCCTCGCCAACAGATAAGCAAGACTCAGAGGTTCCCGCAGATCGCGTGGTAACAGACGGAGAGTCAAGGCAAACGATCGTGCGTGGGCACGGAGCAGTTGGTTCAACTCTCCCCCTCTCATGATCAGGGATGTGATGCCGAACTGAAGACTCCTATCCTCTTCAACACCACCAACTTCTCATCCGCGTTTCCTAATCCCTGATTTGCCGCCTCCGTGACATGGCCTCCATCGAGGGATGCCTTGGGCATTTTGGAAAGAAGTCGCTGCTCATCAATCAGCCGCAACGCCGTGGCATCGATGGCTACCGGGTCGCGTGAGGCGAAGAGGGTTGAATAGACCACACAGTTTCCGGGACTCGGATAAGGACCACCTGCGTATTGGAGGACGAGGCCATCCATGATCGTCAGGATGACTTTTTTGCCAATGCGCTCATCTGCATAGACCTCGGCAAGTGCTGAGTCTCCGTAGCCATCTCCTTTGGCAAAGCGTCTCCAGTTGTCGAGATTGCCGATTGTCATTCCTGCAAGCGCTCCATGGACTCCCGTAAAATAGCTGTCACAGAGGGAGGGAATATTGATCACTTTGTCGATTTGGCGGGCGAGGATCACTGGCAGATGACTTTCTTCGCTGAGTTGGGATTTCGGGCCGATGATGTCTTCGAGGGTATTGCGCGACTCCTTGAAGGAGAGATCGCCATAGACCAGTTTTCCTATCGCTGCCGATGTCACCACCGCACGGGGATCATATCCGGCTCCCTTTTCCACCCAACGCAGATTCAGCCCGGTTGCCTTGTCATATCCGCAAGCCTCAAGATCATCCCTGCGACGATCCCAGACGATGATGTTTTCAGGTTTAATCCCCGCCGCCTCAAGCCCCTCGACAACCGCCAATGCCACGGCTGGATGCGTTCCTCCGATCGGCCCCGGCCCCGAGGAAACCTTGATTCCCACGCGTTCACCGGGCTTCACCAAGGCACGCCATGCTTCCGAGGGAGTCGGCTTGCCGGTCACCGCACAGACCAGTCCGGCCACCATCCTAAAGACGGTGGACTCACGGGGCATCATCTTCGGACCCATCACGGTCTGATCAAGCGCATAGCAGACTACGGATGCAGCCGGCGTGGGCTCAGGACGCGGTGGCGGCAACTCCCCTCTTGCGGGGAACATCATCAAAAGCACAAAGACCAAAGAGAAACAGACTCTCACCCTCTCCCCTCCGACACTTCCTTATCCAAACCGTAATAATCCTTGCCGATCTCCACCATGGCGCGGCCATTGGCAATCCGCCATTTATTGGTATCACGCAGGGAGTAGATGCAGCCGCAATATTGTTGGGCATAGAACTCCTCGCGCTTCGAAATCTCAATCATCCGCTGTGCCCCTCCCCCCTTACGCCAATTATGAGTCCAGTAGCTCATGCCGGGCCAACGGGCGGCAGCGCGTTCGCCGGCTCCATTGATCTGCTTCATATCCTTCCATCGGGAAATGCCGAGACAGCTTGTGATGATCTTGAACCCTTTTTCATGGGCATGGAGAGCCGTTCGTTCAAACCGCATATCAAAGCAGGCTGTGCATCGCTCCCCCCGCTCGGGAGCCCATTCAAGCCCCTTGACTCGTGCAAACCAGTTGTCCGTATCGTAGTCAGCATCGGTAAAAGGGATCCCGTGCTCCTTGGCGAAGCGAATATTCTCCCCTTTGCGAAGCTCATATTCCTCTCGCGGGTGGATATTGGGATTATAAAAGAAAATCTCCAGTTCCAGTCCCGACGCTACCATCGCCTCGATCACCTCTCCCGAACAAGGGGCGCAGCAGGAGTGGAGCATCACTTTTTTCTCCCCGTCGGGAGGCAGGATTACAGGTCGCCCAGAGTTGCAGATACCACTCATTGCTTGAAAACAATCATCCTGGCATCAATCCCCATGAAGCTCTGATAGGAAACCCCCGTATAACCCGGAGAGACGATCGGCACCGCACCCCCGCCATACCAACCGCCGCATCCTCCCCCATACCATCCTCCAACCGGCACCCAGTTGACTGTCGCAGGCACCGTATATGCATAGGGCAGAGTCCAACTCTTGGAGTCTTTGATATAAACCGCATCAGCCCCCGCCTGCCGTGCATTATACTCAATGGCCTTCATCATGAATGGGTAGCCGAGATCAGATTGAAAAGCGAAACGACCAATCTCCGTATAAGGACGCACTGGGCGTTCACCGATGACCGGAATCACCGCATGCTTATCTTTCGGCGGATAAAAGGTGGAAGTCGTCGGCTGGTAAAAGACAGCCGTGGACTTCACACTGGCGCAGGCAGTGAGAAACACCATCGAAGCAACGGCCAAAAACTGGAGTAACCGGTTCATAGATTGCATCCTCCCACAGCTTGCCTCCCTGCACAACTAGGGAGAGCCACGACAGCCTGAGAATGCATTCGTGCATTTCATCGATTTTTTTTGAACAACCACCCTCCGCAACGGTCAAAGTATGGGTAACTGCCTTGTGAAAGTCAGTCTAATGACATCAACCCATCAAATAATAATGAATAACTCATCTCTGCTTCGCCTCACTTTTGCAGGTGCCTTTTTTGCCCTTCTCATATTCAGCGTTCCTGCAGTTCGGGCCGATGGGTGCGGGGGCTGCAGTGGCGGCGATAAGAAAAACTGTCCGGCTCCTTCGCCTACGCCCGCTCCCTCTCCTGCGAAATAAATTTTTCCTACCATTTGTCATCCACGGTCGGGGGGCTTGGGATGACAGCCACTGCGCGGAAGGATCGTTATGCGACCTTCCGCGCAGTTTTCATTTAGCAAACCGCTGATGATCTCGCGCAGAGGCGCAGAGA
>CAIJRY010000150.1 GCA_903823215.1 uncultured Spartobacteria bacterium | reverse complement strand
GGTGGAATCAATGTGTGCGAATGTGTTGGCAGGGGCTGGATCCGTCAGATCGTCCGCAGGGACATAGACCGCCTGAACCGAAGTAATCGAGCCATCTTTAGTGGAGGTGATGCGTTCCTGAAGATTTCCCATCTCTGCAGCTAGTGTAGGCTGGTATCCGACGGCGCTGGGAGTGCGTCCCAGCAGGGCCGAAACCTCGGAGCCCGCTTGGGAGAAGCGGAAAATATTATCGATGAAGAGAAGCACATCCTGATTTTTCTCATCACGGAAATATTCCGCCATGGCCAACGCACTGAGAGCAACGCGCAAACGGGCACCTGGAGGCTCGTTCATCTGACCATAGACGAGACCCACCTTGGAGCCCTCCTCCAGAAAAATAAAGCCACCCTTCTCATCAAGCACAGGATGGCCCTTTTCATCCCTCTGGACGGAGATCAAACCGGACTCAATCATTTCGTGGTAGAGATCGTTGCCCTCGCGAGTTCGTTCACCAACACCGGCAAAGAGAGAAAACCCACCATGTCCCTTGGCAATGTTGTTGATCAACTCCATGATCACAACCGTCTTCCCGACACCAGCACCACCAAAGGCACCCACCTTGCCTCCCTTGGTGAAAGGACAGATCAGATCGATCACCTTGATACCTGTTTCAAGCACCTGTGGCTTGGTGTCCTGATCGACAAGTGGAGGTGCATGTCTGTGAATTGGAAGCATCTTTTCTGATTTTACCGCTCCACGGTCATCACAGGGTTCGCCGAGCACATTGAAAATCCTACCAAGAACCCCCTCTCCCACGGGAACGGAAATCGGACGGCCAAGAGCGCGAACAGGAATGCCTCGCTTCAATCCCTCGGTCGAGGACATCGCAATGGCACGCACCCATCCCTCACCGAGATGCTGTTGTACTTCAAGGGTCACTTTGGCCGGTTTTCCATCGACTGTAAAATCGACCTCGAGGGCTTCGTAGATCTTGGGCAAAGTGCCCTCCTTGATGTTAAATTCGGCATCAATAACCGGGCCGATGATTTGAACGATGGTGCCTGTGTTGCTCATGAAGTACTGTGGGTTTGTTGGAAAAAGTGTTTTTGCTTTGGCTCAATCTTAGTTGAGTGCCATCTGGGCGGTGGAAATTTCTAGAAGTTCAGTGGTAATGCTGGCCTGACGGGCCTTGTTGTATTCGAGGGTGAGATCTTTGACGAGGTTCTTGGCATTGTCCGTGGCACTCTTCATGGCAATCATGCGGGCACTCTGCTCCGAGGCCCTCGCATCCAGAATCATCTGGAAGATTGTAAAATGAAAATAATAGGGCAGAACCGAGTCGAGCACCTGATCGGCATTTGGCTCAAAGAGATAGAGGGCATCCCCCGTGCTATCCGCAGGGGTGACACCCGCGGCCACGGTTCCAGAAATAGGGAGGAGAGGAACAAGGGTTGGCTTCTGGATCAGGGTATTGACAAACTTGGGATAGAGAACCGAAACAGTATCGACTTCCCCTGAAAGAAACTTCTCTAGACAGAATTTTGAAATCGCTTTGGTCTGAAGAAAGGAAGGGGCGTCAATCAACGGGAAATCAGCAATCAAAGATCTTCCGGTTCGCACCAGAAAGGCAGCCCCTTTTTTGCCGGAAGCGACAAAAAGTGTGTTGCTCTGATCCAGCAAAGCAGCCTCCCTAAGGACATTTGTATTGAGTGCGCCGCAGAGTCCCTTGTCCGAGGTGATGAGTAGGACGAGATTCCTTCTTACGGGTCGCTGTTCAAGCAACGGGTGGGCGCCTTCACTGACACGATCCCTCAAGGAAACCAACACACGATTCAGTACCTCGGCATACGGATGTCCCGCCATGGCCCCCTGTTGGGCCTTGCGCATCTTTGAGGCGGCGACCATCTGCATCGCCTTGGTGATCTGGGCGGTGTTCTTAACCGACTTGATGCGTCGGCGGATGTCGCGGGTATTGGCCATGGGCTAGGCGGTTCTGAGTCTTGGCAAGGAATATTACCGAAAAATGACCTTGAACTCGTCCACAGCAGCGGTGAGTTCCTTTTCAATTTCGGCATCAATAGCCCCCTTCTTGAGGATGGCCGCAAGCACGGACTCCTTACGCGTGGTGAGAAACTCCGTAAGCTGATGTTGAAAGTAGCGTACCCTCGCAACCGGTATCGCATCCAGATATCCCTTTTGCATGGTCCAGAGAACCGCAACCTGGAGTTCGACAGACTGGGGATTGTATTGCTGCTGCTTAAACAGCTCCACGATGCGTTGTCCACGGTCAAGTTGTGCCTTGGTGCGAGCATCAAGGTCACTGCCAAACTGGGCAAACGCAGCCAATTCACGAAACTGTGCAAGATCTCCCTTGATTTTTCCTGCGACCTGTTTTGTTGCCTTGATCTGGGCCGCTGATCCCACACGGGAAACTGAAAGTCCCACTGAAATGGCTGGACGGATACCCTGATAGAAAAGATCGGTCTCCAGGTAGATCTGACCGTCCGTGATGGAAATCACATTCGTGGGAATATAGGCTGAAACATCCCCAGCCTGGGTCTCGATGATCGGGAGGGCTGTCAGGGATCCGTTCCCGGCAGCCTCGCTCAGGCGGGCAGAGCGCTCCAGGAGGCGGCTATGAAGATAGAAGACATCGCCCGGATATGCCTCGCGGCCACTGGGGCGCTTTAGCAAAAGGGATACCTGCCTGTAGGCAACGGCATGCTTGGAGAGATCGTCAAAAACGATGAGTGCATCCATTCCGTGATCCATGAACCACTCTCCGATGGAGGCGCCGGCAAAAGGGGCCAGGTACTGATTTGTCGCGCTATCGGAAGCAGGGGCCGACACAATGATCGTATCCCTCAGGGCATCATTTGAGGAGAGAATATCCACCACGCGTGCGACATTGGCGTTCTTCTGACCCACCGCGACATAGATGCTGTAAACAGGACGGAACGAGGGATCTCCCGAAGCCTCTCCAGCACGGTTGATGCGGGACTGATTAATGATTGTGTCGATCGCGATTGTTGTCTTGCCGGTGGCGCGATCCCCAATGATCAGTTCGCGCTGGCCGCGACCGATGGGAATCATTGCATCGATAGCCATGATGCCGGTCGAGAGCGGCTGGCTGACACTGCGGCGTTTGATGATTCCGGGAGCAATCTTTTCCACGGGATAAAATGTCTTGGACTGGATCGGACCCTTGCCGTCGATCGGCTGTCCAAGCGCATCCACCACACGCCCCAGAAGTTCCTTGCCCACAGGAACCTGTAGCAGTCGTCCTGTTGTCCTGACCTCGTCCCCCTCGGAAATTCCGGTGTAATCACCCAGAATAATCGCCCCCACTTCAGTCTCTTCAAGGTTCAGCGCAAGACCATAAATGCCACCGGGAAACTCCAACATTTCATTGAGCATGACTCCGGCAAGTCCTTCGATTCGGGCCACGCCGTCACCAATCTCACGGACGGTTCCGACATTTGATGTGGAGAGGGTCGTATGACGGAGTCCGTCAATCTTTGATTCGAGTTCTTGCAGAAGGGTGCTCATAGTGTGTTGTATTTAAAATTTGGCTTGGGGATCTAAATGGGTAATCGGTGAGCTAAGCAGCCACCGTCTTAAGGTGTTCGATACGGGAAAGCACCGTGGCATCCCAGACTTCACTACCAAGTCGGATACGGGAACCACCGATGAGAGAGGCATCCACTTTGCATTCCAAGGAGACTTCTCCACCATCCCTTTGTTGAAGGGATTTATGGATCGAATCCCGAGTCGCCGCATCAAGAGGGATTGCGCTTTCAATGACGGCATGATGCTTTGCCGCTGCAAGTCGTATCAGCCGGGTGTATTCCTTCAGGATTTGAAGGGTGTGACGCGGAGAGGCTTTGATCAGGACATCAGCCACTGAGATTGCCTTGGAAAATTCCGGGCGCCCCGAAGCATCCACGGAGGCATCGAACAACTCGCGGGCTTTGCGGCGGGCAATTTTGGGAATCTGCATGGTATCGGGAGATTGTTAAGGGTGAACCAGGCGTCGTTTCTTGGCCGCTGTTATCCTAAACATTTTTGAGCCTCTTCTGTCAGTCGCTTTTGATCCTCAGGGGTGAGAATCTTGCCGGCGACCTGCGCCGTGGTTTTAATGACAAGCGAGACCATCTCTTTCTTCACCTCATCAACCATAAGCGTCCGCTCGGAGGCGATTTCCTGACGGGCACGATCGACAATTGCCGAGGATTCCGTCACGGCACGATCCATTTCCCTCTTGGAGAATGCCTCGTTGTTCTTGCGGGATTCCTCGATCAGCAACTGGGCGTCGTCATTGGCCTTGCGGAGCATTTCCTGATAGCGAAGTTCCGCTTCGGCAAGCTGTTTCTTAATTTTCTCGGCATTAAGCTGGCCTTCCTCAATGCGCTTGCGGCGTTCCTCCAAGATACGGAGAATGGGTGCAAAAGCGTAGCGATTGAGAACGAAATAGACGATGAGGAAGAGCACCAACTGGGCGATGAACTTCGGCAGGGTGACTCCAAACTGGGTGAAAATTTCTTGTATCATCTATTGAGGACTCTCTCGTGGGTTGAAAAGTTTTTGGGGAAACAGGTCATCCCAAACAGGGATGACCCATGAACCTGATTTTTATTACTTACCCTGGAATGCAAAGATCAGACCGAAAATCGCGATGGCCTCGGCCAATGCGATGGTCAGAATTCCAATCATGAGCACTTTGGGCAGTGTGGCGGGATTACGACCGATAGCTTCCACCATGCGGGCTCCGATAAGTCCGATTCCGATGGCGGCTCCGGCTCCGGCAACTCCGAGGGTGAAACTTCCCGTAACGGTGTTTGCAGAGGTTGCAGCTTCAGCGATTATTGCGAGTAACATATTGCTTGGTATTTTGGGTTGGTGTTTTTCGACTGCCGTCCGCGTCCTGCACGATCCCGGCATTCAAAAATGATGAAAATTCTCAGTGTTCTTCGTGTGTGGTTGAGAGCTGGAGATAGACAATGATAAGCAGGGTGAACACCATGGCTTGAAGAAATCCAACCAAAAGCTCCATAAAATAGAACGGTATGGGAACAATGCAGCTAAGAACATAGGTCAACCACTGGGGAGCATTAAAAAGATGGCCAATATTGATCATCGTTCCGAGAAGGTTCTCACCCGCAAAAATATTGCCATAAAGTCGCAGCGAGAGGGAAACCGGACGCACGAGAATGGAAAGCACTTCCAAAACCCCGACAAAGAGGAATAACGGAACCAGCAGAAAGAGTATGGGGCCGGACATTCCACCTTTCACCCCAAAGAGCTCCTTGATAAAAGCTACGGGACCCGTGGCCTGCATTGTCCAGATAAACCAGAGCGTCATGGAAACGGCGGCCAGTGCCATCGTCATGTTCATGTCCGCAGTGGGAGGGCGGAGCAGAGGGATCTCGAGATCCTTCAGAGTAAACAATCCGTCCTTGACACCCCATCCGATTGATCCGACTCCCGGTATGAGACCAAACCAGTTTGAAATGAGGATGAAGATAAAAAGTGACGCGAGGAGTCCGAAAGATTTTTTAGCCATCTTGTCTCCCAAAATCCCCTCAACGGCCCCGTAAAATCCCTCGACGACAGCTTCAAGAAAATTCTGACCGGCACTGGGGATCACTTCAATCTTGCGTGTGCAGGAACGCACCAGCCAGACAATCAATCCCACGACCAGAAAAGTCACGAAGATCGAATTACTGAGCCATCCTAAAAATGAGTTTTCAAAAGCCGCGGGGGTCTCCGCGGAAAGGGATGCAGTGGCTAGCAATGGGAGGTCAAAAACCATGAACAAAAAATCTGATGAGGAGAAAATCGGGGGAGGAGATGAAAATAAAGAGACGGCCCGCGGGCAAGCGCCTTTTTGCCCATTGGGTAAGTTTTTTACAGATACCGCATCAGGACAACTCCAGAACTCCCGTGATATCAGGAATTATTCTCTTTAAAAAACGATTTGACCTTCTGATCCGAATGGTAATCTGCAAAGGCGCTGTCCTTCATCAGCTCACGAAAGATAGGGGGCGGATAGAGATCCCTGGCGCGTTCAAGAAAAACCGCCGCTTCCTCGCTTTGTTTCAACTGCAGTGAAGTCAATGCTGCCACCAAGGACTGTTCTCCACTCATGGCGGTCAGTTCTGAAAGCGAGGGTGCCGTTTTGGCCGGTTCATTTTGAAGCCGTGCAAGCTGTTCTTTTGCCGAGAGCAACTCCCTTGCAGCTTCAGGGTCGGAGCGAAGCACACCCTTGTGCAAAATCTCGACCGCACTGCGGTACTCACCTGTCACCCGAAGGAGATCACCCAGATTAGCAAAGGCTTTGGCATCATCGGGATGAGCCGCGATGTATTGTCTGATCTCACTTTGTGCCGTGACGGATGGATCAGCAAGTTGTTGAGACTCCTGTCCGTTTGATTTCGATTTTGCGAAATTGATGATGGCCATGAGCATCCGGGCTTCGCCTGCCAGCTCGTTCTTCGATACAGCATGCGCCGCCGCCTCCTGAGCCAGGGCTTCCTCTCCGGCTTTATTTGCAGACCGAGCAATCAGGTAATCAATTCCGAAAAGAGCCGGTTGAGTGTCCTGCACTTTTTGAAAATCCAGCATGGCCACCCGATATTTACCATCCTGGTAGGCGGTAAAAGCCGTATCAAGGAGAGCCTCCGACTCTGCCGTGGGGAGAGGAATCTCCTGTTGAGTGCTCCGATTTGACGCATCGGCAGGCGTGCCGAACTTATGGCCAAAATAAAATCCAATGGAGAGAAAGGCAACTGCGCCCAGGACGCAACATCCTCCCATGATCCAGCGATCGAGCATCTCTCCGGGAGATCTCTTGTTGCGCCCTTTGGAGTGCGTTCGGGCAGAAGAACCTGATGAGCGGGTTTTCTCACTATCATTCCGGCGACTCGACCGATGTCGATGAAGTCGCTGCTCAAGGCCGTTCTCCTGGGAGGGATCGGGAGTGTTCGGAACCTCCGCCGAGCCATCCCGAGCAGATGCTTCCGCAGGGATGTCGCCGGATGAGGAGGATGAAGGGATACCCTGATCGTTCATGGAGGGAATTTCTTAAGGAGTTATCTAAATTTGTAGGGGTGCCTGTTGATGGGGAACTTTCTGGAGGAGATCAGATAGATGAAATTAAAGCCAAGCCTAGATTTTTTTGTTTCCAGTTTGCGAATCCGAGTAATTCCCTGTTATACCATCTTTCTTCAATTCAAATTTTCGGGAAACCTCCCTCCTCATCACTGATTCCCGGATTCAAGAATCCAAATAACAGCCGCCATCCCAACCACATCCCATTGACCATGAGTTCCATTCCCAAAGTTTTTGTTGCCGATCCCGTCTCCTCGCGTGGAGTTGAAGCCCTTGCCGAAGGAGGTGTCGTTGAGGTTGTCGTCAAGACAGGACTCAAGGAAGCCGAACTTATCGAGATCATCCCCGACTTTGCCGGTCTGGTCGTCCGCAGCCAGACCAAGGTCACACCAGCTGTCTTTGCAGCGGCCAAAAACCTTAAAGTTGTGGGTAGGGCCGGAGTGGGTATTGACAATGTCGATGTTGAGGCGGCAACCAAGCATGGTGTGATCGTCATGAATGCTCCGGGCGGCAACACCATCTCGACGGCGGAACACGCCTTCTCCCTGATGCTCTCGGTGGCCCGGAACATTCCACAGGCAAATGCGAGCATGAAAGCAGGCAAGTGGGACCGCAAAAAATTCGAGGGAGTGGAACTCTACGAGAAGACCGTTGCCATTCTCGGCATGGGCCGCATTGGAACCGAAGTAGCCCGTCGGGCGATCGCCTTTGGAATGAAGGTGCTCGCCTACGATCCGTATCTTTCCGCGAGCAAGGCCCGTTCTCTTCAAGTTGAAGTCGTTGAAAAACTTGATGATCTCCTACCTCGTGCAGATTTTATCACAGTGCACATGCCTCTAACAGAGGAGACGATGCACATGATTGGAGCCAAGCAACTACCCCTGCTGAAAAAGGGAGTGCGTATCATTAACTGTGCCCGAGGAGGACTCATCGACGAATCCGTCCTTGCCGAGGGACTTAAGAGCGGACAGATCGCCGGAGCGGCACTTGATGTCTTCGATGTAGAGCCTCCCGCTGCTGACTGGCCCTACCGCTCCATCGATAATCTCGTGCTCACCCCTCACCTTGGTGCCTCCACCGCAGAAGCTCAGGAACTTGTTGGCATTGAGATAGCGCAAGCAGTGCGTGCGGCTCTCCTGGAAGGTGAAATTCGAAATTCTGTCAACATGCCCAACATCGATGCCAAGACGCTTACCACACTCGGCCCTTGGATCAATCTTGGTGAAAAACTGGGCCTTTTCCTCGCACAGATCTCCCCCAAGCGCGCAGAGAAAATCAGCATCCGCTACAGTGGTCGCCTGGTGGATCAGGATCTTACCGCTGTTACGCGCGCACTTGTTACCGGCTACCTTCGCCACATTCACGGAAATGAAGTCAATCCAGTCAACGCTCCAGCTATCCTGCGCAATCACGGACTCGAAGTTGTGGAGACCAAAGAGAGTGAAGCCGGTGAATTCACGGATCTGATTGAAGTGACCATTCAGCAGGACGGACATACGGCTTCCGTTGGTGGCACCCTGTATGGTTCCAAACCACGTATCGTCACCGTGAACGGGCGCTTCGTGGAGGGGGTACCCTCGGGCGTTATTCTGCTCCTCGAAAACCGTGATCGCCCCGGCATTGTCGGTCATCTCGGTTCCTTGCTTGGGGCCAACAATGTGAATATTGCCAGTATGTCGCTGAGCCGTAACGAAGTAGGCGGTCAGGCGCTGACCCTTCTGAATCTTGATTCGGCCCCTGATGATGATCTGCTTGGCAAAGTGACTGCTGACGCAGACATCGCCTCCGCACGGGTTATCAGACTCTGATCATTCAATCCCCTAGTCCCATGAGTTCCCCCCTACAGCCCGTGCTTGCGGGGGATCTTGGGGGCACAAATTTTAGGATCGGTGTCTTTAGCGGAAGCGATCTCCATACCGCCCATCCGACGATCAAGAAACTCCATTTTAAAAAATTCCGGAGTGCTGACCACCACTCCCTGGAAGAAATGGTTCAGCTTTTTCTGGAAGGAATCAATCTGGAGCTTCCGCTTACGGCTGCCTGTTTCGGGGTGCCTGGTCCCAATGTGGCCGGAGTGGTGAAAGCCAGTAATCTTGGGTGGCGTATCGATACTCATTTGTTGCCCAAGATTCTCGGCATCCAGCGTGTCTCCGTGCTTAACGACCTAGAGGCGACTGCCTCCGGACTTTCGGTTCTTAGCAAAACCGACCTTGCCACACTTCAGGCCGGTTCAGGATCCAGTGCCGGTAATCAATGCGTGATCGCTCCTGGGACGGGATTGGGTGAAGCGGGGCTGTTTTGGGATGGACGGCGCCACCTACCGTGGGCCTGTGAGGGAGGGCACGCCGACTTTGCCCCAACCGACGAACTCCAGAACGAACTTCTGAATGCCCTTCGTCGCGATTACGGCCGCGTCAGCTTTGAACGGGTTGTTTCAGGCATGGGAATTGCCAATATCTACCGTTTCTTAAAAAATGCGGACAAGGGTAAGGAAAATCCGATCGTCGCCCGCGAGATGCTTGAGGAGGATCCGGCAGCAGTCATTGATCGCCATTCCAGTGACGGTTCCTGTGATCTTTGTCGTACGACCATGGATCTCTTCATCCAGGCTCTTGGCTCGGAAGCTTCCAACCTCGCCCTAAAGACAATGGCCACGGGAGGAGTCTATCTGGCAGGAGGTATTCCTCCAAAAATAATTCCCCTGCTGCAACACCCCATCTTTTTGGAAAGTTTTCTTAGCAAGGGCCGCCTGCGTTCCCTTCTTGAGACAATGCCTCTCCATGTCGTGCTCAACGATGAAACAGCACTCTTGGGCTCGGCCTGTCGCGCCTTCCGACTTTTGGAATCGGATTAAGGACGCGCTATTTCCCGTGATCACTTGTCAACTACAAGTTTACTTTCCTCTCGTTTCTGGAAACGCGGCATCCATTCAAACCAAGACACCTTGCTTCTTCTCTGATAATCCAAGGGATGCCAGAGGATTTTCTCGGCACTAAGCATCTTGATGTAGGGTTTGTGCCTTTTCGACTTCGTCAACAAGTGTGAATTTTCAGCCTGCGAGGTCATGATTTTATGATTGATATTTTTTACTTCCATCCAGCCGACACAAAACAGCGGGGTTGTGTGACCACGGCCACATTCTGGCGTTTTGTCACCACAATCAAAGTTGAGAATTGTTACAGTCCTGTAACATAGAGAAGCCGAAGGACTCCGAGTTTTTCCAAAGGAATTTCTCTGCTCGCTTCCTCTCAAATATCTTCGCCTGGATCCATTCTCAATGGCATAAGGCCCCTGCTCAAACCTCTCTACCCCTTCATCAACGAAGGGATGAGAAGTTTGGCGATTCTCTGAATTTCCTGAGATGCCTGAAGTGAAGGTTGATGTAGGACAAAAGGAGTTCCAGCATCCGAAGCAATGCGGATCTCAGGATCAAGAGGAATAGACCCCAGAAAGGGAACTCCGAGCGTCTCGGCTTCTTTCTTTCCACCACCATTCCCGAAGATTTCGTGCCTGCTCCCATCACCGGGTGCGATGAAATACGCCATATTCTCAATGATCCCCAGGATACTGACATTGGTCTTGCCAAACATCGCCACGGCCTTGCGTGCGTCAATGAGAGCGACCTCCTGAGGGGTGGTAACGATGACGGCTCCAGCCAAGGGAACAGTCTGCACGATAGTCAGCTGGATATCTCCCGTACCCGGTGGAAGATCCAGAAGCAGCACATCAAGTTCACCCCATACGACATTGCGCAGGAATTGTTGCGTGTAGCGAGTGACCATGGGGCCACGCAGGACGGCTGGAGAATCATCCTCCAAGAGCAACCCCATCGACATGATGCGCAAACCATGTCTTACCACCGGGAGGATATTCCCCTCCTGATCGGCAACAGGTCTTTCTCTGGCACCGCACATCATGGCCACGCTGGGACCGTAGAGATCACAGTCACACAGCCCAACCATCAGACCGCTGGAGGCGAGCGCGGAGGCGAGATTCACAGCCACCATCGACTTGCCAACACCTCCCTTTCCACTGGCTACCGCGATCACATGCTTCACCCCTGAAATGGGAACCGGTGCCTGTCCAGCAGACTGGACGGGTGCTTGCACATCGATGAGCACGCTGACGCGACGATCCTCCGCAAGCCCTTCAAGAGCCTTGCTCACTCGATCCCGGAGCTCGGTGGCAACACCGGTGTCATTGGTGGCCACCACAAGCTGCACGGCAATATTTTCCCCAATGGTGATCCCGTGCACCACCCCGAAGGAGATAATGTCACGGCTGAAGCCGGGATAAGGCACCTTGGAAAGGGCATCACGGATCTGTTGCTCAAGGGCTGATATACTCATAAATTAACAGCCTAACACGATTTTCGCAGATGGCTTGGCAGAATACCCAGTTGTTCCCGATATTTTGCAATGGTTCGTCTCGCCACTTTCAGGCCCCGTTCATCGAGCCGGGTGACAATTTCCTGGTCGCTGAGGGGATCACGGGACGACTCCTGATCGACCATCTCCCGGATGGCCTGCTTCACCATCTCATTACTGACAGCGGTGCCATCGGAATTTTGGAAGCCCGGTGTAAAAAAATATCTCAGTTCCAGCAATCCCTGCGGGGTATCCATATACTTGCCGGATACCGCCCTGCTTACCGTGGTCACATGCAGCCCAACCACATCGGCAATCTGCGCCATGATCAGGGGTTTAAGCGCCGATGCCCCTATGCGAAAAAAATCCTTCTGTCTGGAAACGATCTCATTACCGATTGCGAGCAGCGTCTGCTGCCGTTGTTGCAGACTTCTCAGAAAGACGCGTGCCCCACGGATTTTACCCCTAAGATAGAGAAGAAGATCTTCATTATTTCCCCGTTCGGCCAACATATCCTTATACTCCTTGGAAATACGAAGCCGGGGCAGATCCTCCTCATTCAGTCTCACAACAAAACTCTCCCCGTCCGGAATCACGATCAAGTCGGGAATAACCCCCTGTTCATCGGCATTGGAAAATGGTCGCCCCGGCTTGGGCTCAAGGGTTGCGATCAACTTCGCCGCAGCAACCACATCGGCTGACGGCACTCTGAAATGCTTGGCTATTTCATCATAACGATGCCTCGCCAGAAGTTGAAGATGGTGCCTCAGGATGCGGGCAGCCAAACCATTTCCCTCACCACGACGAGCCAATTGGAGCAAGAGAGAGTCCGCAAGATCGGAGGCGGCCACGCCGGCGGGTTCGAACTGCCTCACTTTCTCAAGCGTTTTTTCCAGAAACGATTCGGACACGCCGCTTGCAACAGCAAGCTCCGCATGATCCATCCGCAGATACCCATCCTGATCGAGATTGCCTGCAATGACCTCGACAACCCTCCTTTCCCTATCATCCAATCCGGCGGCCTGGTCGATGATGAAATCCCTTAAAGTGGGGCGCGATGCGAGAGACTCAAAAAGATAGCGCCTCTTCTCCTCGTCCTGTGAGGAATAGTGAGCTGTGGAGGCAGCCTGGGGCATGTAATCCCTCCATTCCTCCTGAAGGCTGGAGGCCCTTTCCGGGAGAGCTTTGTTGTCACGGAACGACTCAGTGGACTCAATGGCAGGCGATTCCTCTTCCAGCACCGGGTTGGATGCTAGCTCTGTGGCAACAAGCTGCCTCAGCTCCGCAACCGGAGTTTGCAGGAGCTGCAAACTCTGTTGCATCTGCGGCGAGAGGGTTTGCTGCTGGGCAACCCCCATGATGAGATCCATTCCGGCCATAGAGTCAGAATGGTAGCTTGATCAACTTATGCAAGCAACTTTTAGGCCAACTACTGAACAAATCAGAAGATAAATCTCTCTTGTTTATCAAAATGTGCATGTGGATAGTAAAGGTGCCATGAGTTCATACGAGGGTCATCCCGAAGGTTTTTTTGCCCCTTCAAACCGCCTTTCAAAAGAGGATGTGGCCCGGCAAGTCGGCGAATTGGATGATTCTGGCTTGCTCACACCAATCTTTGAAAGCATGCCCGATATGGTGATGATCATGAACCGTCAGCGACAGATCATCTATGGCAACAAGGTTCTTCGCGAATACGGGGCATCGCATGGACATCCCGACTTCCTCGGTCTCCGTCCCGGTGAGTTTCTGGGTTGCCAGCGCGAATCCCGCGCCCCGTTCGGATGCGGCACCGGAGAAGCCTGTAGAAATTGCGGTGCCGTTAATGCCATTTTGGCCGGCTTATCGGGCCAGAACGCCTGTATGGAGTGTCATATCGGGCAAGTGGAAAACGAGGCTCTGGATCTCAGGATATTTGCAAGTCCCTTCCGATGGCGCACGCACGAGCATGTTCTGGTCATCGCGACTGACATCAGCGATCAAAAACGCCGCCAGATTCTGGAAAGAATCTTCTTTCATGACATCCTCAACACAGCAGGCGGAATCCAGGGCCTTGCCGAACTCATGGTCAGTGATGCTAAAATGTCATCCGAACTTTCCCCTGACCTGCTTTCCAACGCACAGAAACTTGTTCAGGAGATACAGAATCAGAAACTGCTCCTCGCAGCGGAAAATCATGATCTTGCCTGCACATTCAGTCCCCTCTCCTCATTGGCTCAGTTGGAATCCGCGGCCACCACTTACCGTCATCATGAAGTGGGACTGGCCAAATCGGTGGTGATTGATCCCGATTCAAAAAATTGCACCCTGATTTCCGATGAGACAATCCTCCAGAGAGTCCTGGGCAATCTCCTGAAAAACGCCCTTGAGGCAACCGATGATGGAGGCACGGTAAAATTGGGCACAGAATCAAAAGAGGGGCATGTAATCTTTTGGTGCTGGAATGCAGGTCACATTCCTCGCGCATCACAATTGCAGATTTTTCAACGCAGCTTTACCACGAAAGGCATCGGTCACGGCTGTAGGAACCTACAGCATAAAACTCCTCACCGAGCGCTACCTTGGAGGCAGCGTCTCCTTCAAGTCATCCCAAGAATTTGGGACCCAGTTTGAAATTAGACTTCCCCTTGACCGACCCGGATCACAGCCACAGGGTGCCCTAATCAAATAGAGACCGTGAATCCGGTCTCAATGCGATTTAAACCAGTGCTACCTTAACGCGAGGTGCGTCTGCGAAGTACCACGGCAAGCATGACACCAGAGAGACCGAATAGGATCCAAGTTTTGGGTTCGGGTACTGTGATGACAAGGGTGGACATCAGAAGGGATTGTTGTGCATAATCACTATAGCCTGTGGTCACGACACCTGCGTTTGTATAGAGCTGGCTGTTGGTATCGTTGAGTGTCCAAAAAGTACCAAAAGAAGCAATATTCGTTCCTCCCGCAATCCCCGTAAAATCATCTCCGATAATACTGTTAGTTCCAAGAACCGTGTAGTTGCCAACTCCGGTGGTGAAGAGATTGGTTCCGCTGATATTTGTATAGTTCAATACTGTGATGGTCTCATTGGTGGTGCCAACCCCATAGATGTTGAATCCAAGGTGGACAATCTGATTGTCGGAAATGCCGGCAAGCGCAGTTCCGTTACTCTTTTTTAGCACCTGATTGGTCACAGCATTATTTCCATAGGAACTTGCAGAGAGATTCCAAGTGCTCGCACCGTCTGATGTGGTTAGGTTAATGCTCATCAGCGCATTGCCCGCTGTATTGAGCAATGTCCATCCCATGGTGTCGAAATTTCCATTGGCATTTGCAGCACTCGTGTACATGTAGAAGGTGCTGTCAAAATGGATCATATTGATTCCAGTGCCTGTAAGGGTATTGGCCATGTAGGTTGTTACGCTTTGTGGGTAGGTGACGGAATTATTTATATCAGTCGAGAAAAAGTCATCTCCTCCCAAGACATTAAAATTAGGGTTATTTTTATTGGCCAATGCACTGTTGTGATAAATGACGCCAGGTCCATACTGTGGCCCACCCTGTTGGTTAAGATTAGTCCATCCATTCTGACCGGATGTTTCTGTAGCCCAATATGTAGAGGAAGGGGGGATAATTAGACTGGGAGTTGTGCTATTTGTTGTGTAGGTGTAAGAGCCGCTACCACTTGTGGCTGTACGGAAATCAGTAGCGTACACTGTAGTATTGGTGAGGCTTGGTACCGACTGAGCCTGGAGCAATGAAATCATGCTCAGCAATAAGACTGAACTATAGCAAACGAATTTAACTCTTTTGTTCATTGGGGGTTAGTGTGTGTTGCGAGGGAAGTCTTTTTAAAAGCTAAGCACTGTAAGGAGCCACATTTGGCGGTGCCGGAGGCGCTTTCTTAGCACGCCCGTTGCTCGGGGTGGGCGAAGGGGTTGGAGTCGGAGTCGGCCCCGCGTTGGAATCGGACATGATTCCCAAGACAAGAATTCCCGAGAGGGTCATCATTGCAAAACGAAAACGATTGGTGCGAGTGAAAGGGGGATTCATTTAAGGAATAAAATCTTATGTCCTGATTCGGATGTCAACAAAAAATTTAATTTACTTTGAGATATCCGGAGCTTGATGGGGAGATGGACTTGAGCCATATCAAGTAGGTGAGATTCGTGAATGATTTTTCTTTGATATGAGAGCTCCAGGGAACGCAGTAACGGGAGGAAATGACCGCCACTGCGGCAGATCATTCTGTGGATTATCTTTTCTGATTCTTGGCTCGCTGGCGGCTATTTTCCTGGCTGGCGGACCTGCTCAGGGAGGGCTGGGGATTTTTTTGCTCATTGTCGGAGGAGTGCTTCTGCTGATGTCTCCGGTTCGTTCCTCCTCATG
>CAIJRY010000149.1 GCA_903823215.1 uncultured Spartobacteria bacterium | reverse complement strand
TCTCTCGCCGCTCCCCGACCTTCGTTGAAAGCCCAGACCACAAGACTCTGGCCACGGCGGCAGTCGCCTGCGGCAAAGACGCCAGGAATGTTGGTCAGGTACTTTCCATGTTCCGCCTTGATGTTGGTACGGGCATCGCGCTCGATTCCCATGGATTCAAGAAGCGGTTGTTCTGGGCCGAGGAAGCCCATGGCAAGCAGCACGAGCTGGGCTGGAATCACCCGCTCAGTACCGGGAATGGGTTTGGGCGCAAGCTGGCCCTTGTCATTTTTTGCCCATTCCACCTGAATGGTTTGAATGGCTTTGACGGCGCCTTGATCATCACCTTCAAACCGGGTCGCCGTCGTGGAATAGATCCGAGGGTCACTTCCAAACTTGGCGGTAGCTTCTTCCTGCCCGTAGTCCGTTTTAAAAACCTTCGGCCATTCAGGCCATGGATTGTCCTGCTGCCGGGAAAGCGGGAGCTTGGGTAAAATCTCCAGCTGAACAAGAGACTTACAGCCCTGGCGCAATGAGGTACCCACGCAGTCGGTACCCGTATCCCCTCCCCCAATGATCACCACATCCTTTCCCTGGGCATCGATGAAATCGTCTCCCCGAGGAGATGAGAGAAGGGCCTTTGTATTTGCCGTCAGAAAATCCATTGCAAAATGGATCCCTTGAAACTGGCGACCCTCCACGGGGAGGTCGCGCGGTTTTGTGGCGCCGGTGCAGATAACGATCGCATCGAAGTCTCTGCGAAGTTTTTCCAGTGGGATGTCGGTGCCGACATTGGCGTTGCACTCGAACCGGATGCCTTCGTCTTCTAGCAACCGAATACGGCGCATGACAACTTCCTCCTTGGCCAGTTTCATGTTGGGAATGCCATACATGAGTAGGCCTCCCGGCCTGTCGGCGCGTTCAAACACAGTGACATTGTGACCGGCATGGTTAAGTTGCGCAGCAACGCTCAGTCCTGCCGGACCGGAACCGACGACGGCAACTTTCTTACCCGTTCTCTTGGAGGGAGGGTTCGGAAGAACCCAGTCGTTCTCCCAGCCCTTGTCGATGATGGAGACCTCGATATTCTTGATCGTAACCGGAGGTTGGATTATTCCGAGCACGCAGGATCCCTCGCACGGGGCAGGACAGACCCGTCCCGTGAATTCGGGAAAATTGTTCGTCTTGTGGAGCCGCTCAAGGGCCTCCCGCCAGAGTCCCCTGTAAACGAGATCGTTCCACTCCGGAATCAGATTGTTGATCGGGCAGCCGCTTGCCATGCCTGAGATCAAAGTGCCGGTGTGGCAGAAGGGAATGCCGCAATCCATGCAACGGGCACCCTGAGTACGCAGTTCCTCCTCAGGCTGGTGGGTATGAATTTCATTCCAGTCGCCAAGACGCGTGAGCGCGTCACGGTCTCCGGGAAGTTTGCGTTGGTATTCTAAGAAGCCGGTAGGTTTTCCCATGTGTTGGCGCAGTAGTCGTTTTTCTTGTTTGCAGGAATGGGTTGCTGGTTAACCTCCTCCCACTCGGGCGGCATCCCTGGCATTCAATTCAAAGGCCTCATTCAGGGCATCATCACCACTGAGCCCCTTGGCAGTGGCCATCGCTATGGCTTGGAGCACACGTTTATAATCCCTAGGCATGACTTTCACAAACTTGGGAAGGATGGCATCCCAGTCGGAAAGGATATGGGCTGCCTTTTTGCTTCCAGTCAGTTCCGCATGTTTCCGGATGAGTTCGTGCAGTTCTGCGGCATCCTGCTCGTCCGGCTTTTCCAGATCCACCATTTGCTTGTTGCATCGGGTGGTAAAGTCGCCGACCTCGTCGAGAATGAAGGCCGTACCACCGCTCATTCCCGCCGCAAAGTTGCGTCCAGTACTCCCAAGGACTACAACCTTTCCTCCGGTCATATATTCACAACCATGATCCCCAACCCCTTCCACCACGGCACTTACTCCCGAGTTGCGAACGCCGAAACGCTCGCCTGCAACTCCCCGGAAAAAGGCTTCTCCAGAGGTTGCCCCGTATAACGCCACATTCCCCAGTAGAATGTTTTCCTCGGCGGCAAAAGTGGCTTTGGCATCGGGGTAAATGATCACCCGACCGCCGCTCAACCCCTTGCCCACATAGTCGTTGGCATCCCCTTCAAGCTCAATGGTGACACCCGACGGCATGAAGGCTCCGAGGCTCTGGCCAGCACTCCCCTTGAACTTGAGATGCACGGTTCCATCGGGGAGTCCGGCCCAATGGCGTTTGGTGATTTCATTGCCGAGAATGGTTCCCACAACGCGGTTCGTGTTCCTGATCGGCAACTCGATGCGCACCTTTTCCCCGCGTTCAACTGCTGGTTTGCACAAATCGAGAAGCATCGAAAGATCCATGCTTTTTTCCAATCCGTGATCTTGTGTCTCGGTACAGAAACGACCAACCTCGGGTCCTGCGGGTGGAGAGTAGAGAAGGTTGGAAAGGTCGATACCCTTGGCCTTCCAGTGTTCGAGAGCACGACGGCTTTCCAGAAGATCGGTACGGCCGATCATTTCGTTGATCGAACGAAAACCGAGCTGCGCCATGAGTTCCCGGACTTCCTGAGCGATGAAACGCATGAAGTTCACCGTATGGGCAGGATCTCCAGTGAAGTTCTTGCGGAGTTCGGGGTTCTGAGTGGCAACGCCAACCGGGCAGGTATTCAAATGGCACGCACGCATCATGATGCAGCCAAGGGAGACAAGCGGAGCTGTGGCGAAACCGAACTCCTCGGCACCGAGCATGATGGCCACAACAACATCGCGGCCTGTTTTGAGCTGGCCATCCGTCTCGACCACGATGCGCGAGCGAAGGTTGTTGAGAACAAGTGTCTGGTGGGTTTCCGCAAGCCCGAGTTCCCATGGCAGGCCAGCGTGCTTGATGGAGGTCTGTGGAGAGGCACCCGTTCCCCCGTCGAAACCGGAGATCAAGACCACATCAGCATGCGCTTTGGCAACTCCCGCCGCAACTGTCCCCACCCCCACTTCGGAAACCAGTTTCACGCTGATGCGGGCCGAGCGGTTGGCGTTTTTAAGGTCGTGGATGAGTTCCGAGAGATCCTCGATCGAATAGATATCGTGATGCGGAGGCGGGGAAATCAGGCCCACTCCGGTAGTGGAATGGCGTACCTTGGCGATCCAAGGGTAGACTTTGCCACCGGGCAATTGCCCCCCTTCGCCAGGTTTCGCACCCTGGGCCATCTTGATCTGGATTTCCTTGGCCTGTGTGAGGAAGAGACTTGTCACGCCGAAGCGACCCGAGGCGACCTGCTTGATAGCACTATTTTTGGAGTCCCCCTGTTCGTTCGTCCAAGTGTATCGCGCGACATCCTCTCCTCCTTCCCCGGTATTGGATTTCCCTCCGATCCGGTTCATAGCGATGGCGAGGCTCTCATGGGCCTCCTTAGAAATGGATCCGTAGCTCATTGCACCGGTTTTAAACCGTTTGACGATCTCCTCCACAGATTCCACCTCTTCGAGAGGCACGGGTGTCTGGGGCTTGAACTCAAGCATCCCTCTCAGTGTGAAAATCTGCTCCTGCTGACTGTTCACGAGTGATGAGTATTTTCTGAATGTGTCGTAATCCTCGTTACGGACTGCCTTTTGCATGAGATGGATGACCTCTGGCGAAAACAGATGGGCCTCCCCGTCTTTCCTCCATTGATAGTCGCCTCCCTCTTCGAGCGTGTGTGCGGCTTCGACCCGTTCGGTGAAGGCCCGACGATGACGGATGAGAGACTCCTCAGCGATGGCCTCAAGATCAGCCCCTTCGATCCGGGAGGCGGTGCCGGCAAAATATTTGTCGACGACCTTTTGCTGAAGACCCACAGATTCAAAGATCTGCGCTCCGAGGTAGCTCTGGATTGTTGAAATGCCGATCTTGGAAGCAACCTTGACGATGCCCTTCGTGGCGGCCTTCACAAAATTCTTACAGGCTGTGGGATAGTCCACCTCTGTCAACAGCCCCTGGAGGATCATGTTGTCGAGGGTTTCAAACGCGAGATAAGGGTTGATGCCCGCACAACCGTAACCGATCAGGGTACAGAAGTGATGCACCTCCCGAGGCTCTCCCGACTCAAGAATGATACCGACTTTGGTGCGCTTGCCTTCGCGGATAAGAAAATGGTGAAGTCCTGAGACGGCGAGCAGCGCCGGGATGGCGGCATTGTGGCGGTCGACCCCGCGGTCGCTCAGGATGATGATGTTGATACCCGCATCGATCTGAAGACTGGCCTGACGGAAAATTTCCTCAAGGGCTGCCTCAAGTCCTCCGGTTCCCTGCGAGGGGTCAAAAAGAGTGGAAACCGTGACGGAACGAAATTCGCCTTGGGCAACATGACGCAGCTTGGAGAGCTCCTCGTTAGTGATGATCGGGGTAGGCAGTTCAATCAGATGGCAACTTTTCGGATTCGGATCCAATAAATTGCCTTCCGGCCCGATAGTTGTGACCGACGAGGTGACAATCTCCTCGCGGATACAGTCGATGGGGGGGTTGGTGACCTGGGCAAAGAGTTGCTTGAAATAATCGTAGAGCAGTTTCGATTTGTTGGAAAAAACCGCCAGGGGAATATCCGTACCCATGGAACCGGTGGCCTCCACACCGTTGCGGGCCATCGGAAGGAGTAGCTTGCGCAGATCTTCAAATGTGTATCCGAAGGCAAGCTGGCGCTGGAGCACCGTGCCGTGGTCGGATCCGGGAACCTCCGTGGAATCGGGAATGTCGGATAGCTTGATCAGCTGATCGTCAAGCCACTGACGGTAAGGTTTTTCCGAAGCGATCTGATGCTTGATTTCCTGATCATCGACGATGCGGCCTTTCTCCATGTCCACAAGGAACATGCGACCGGGTTGGAGGCGTCCCTTGCTGGCAACCCGCTCGGGTTCGATCGGCAGAACACCCGCTTCAGATGCCATAATGACATAATCATCCTTGGTCACATAGTAGCGGGAAGGGCGCAGTCCGTTCCTATCGAGCGTGGCTCCGATCATCGTTCCATCGGTGAAGACGACCGAAGCAGGGCCGTCCCAAGGCTCCATAAGGCAGGAGTGAAATTCGTAAAACGCTTTTTTCTCAGGCGACATCGACTCGTGGCCACTCCAAGGCTCTGGAATCATCATCATCATCGCGTGGGGCAGCGAACGGCCTCCCATGACGAGCAGTTCCAAAACATTGTCGAACATGGAGGAGTCGGATCCACCTGCGTTGACGATGGGAAGGATCTTGGCAATGTCCTTGCCCAGTAGGGGACTGGCGAGCAGCGGTTCGCGGGCTTTCATCCAGTTGATGTTGCCCCGAAGTGTGTTGATCTCGCCGTTATGGGCGATGTACCGGTAGGGGTGCGAACGCTCCCAACTCGGAAAAGTGTTTGTGGAGAAGCGGGAGTGGACGAGTGCCATTGCCGAGTCCAATGAAGGATCGCTCAGGTCGGCAAAATATTTTTCCACCTGTGCGGGCATGAGCATCCCCTTGTAAACGAGGACGCGGCAGGAAATACTCGGCGCATACCAGAACGGATCGACACCCGCATTGCGTATTTTCTGGTGTGCGATTTTACGGATCACAAACAACTTGCGTTCGAAATCCTGTTCGGTGGGACAGTTGGATCCACGGCCAATGAAGACCTGCCTGTGAAACGGTTCGCTCCCAATGGCCGTCTTGCCAAGGGATGAGTTGTCTACTGGAACATCCCGCCACCCAAGGACAGTCTGCCCCTCGGCGGCAACGACTTCCCCGAAGATTTTTTCACTGACGGCTCTGACCCCCTTGTCCGGCGAAACATAGAGCATCCCTACGGCGTAGTGACCAGGCTCGGGAAGGGTAATTTTTTCGGCGGCAGCCACCTTGGAAAAGAATCCATGGGGCATCTGGAGAAGAATCCCCGCACCGTCACCGGTATTGGCCTCGCAACCGCAGGCACCGCGATGATCCAAGTTTACTAGCATGGTGAGTGCCTGACTGACGATGTCATGGGTTCGTTTAGCCTTCATCTGGCAAATGAAACCGACACCACATGCATCATGCTCGAACTGAGGGTCGTAGAGGCCCTGCTTTTCAGGCAGACCAAGATTATTGCTAAGAGGAGATTTGATCATTGAGGAGTAACATCGTGACCTGGATCGGAGACTACTATCAGCTCTTTTTCCAATCGAGAGAAAGTTCAACTTTGTCACTGAATCCCCGGGAATTGTCCGTAGCAGAGAGGGATCGTCTGTACAACTCTCGCTCATGAGGCATTCCCCTATCGGTCGGTCTGGTTTCCCACCCCTTCAATAAAGACATCCATTTGCTGACCGACATAGACAGGAATTTTGCTGTGATCGAACTGGTAGATGACTTGGAGCACCCGGGTATCAACGCGCTCCGTGCTATCACCTGTCAGGGATTTCTTAGTCGTGACATAGGGCTCAATCCGAACAAATCGGAGCGGTATCGGGTCTGTCCGCATTCCCTTGATGAAGGCGACAGCCGTGGCTCCGGGGCGTATCCGCGAGGCACTGTCCTCATCCACATCGGCACGGAGTTGAAGGAAGCGGGTTTCCCCCAGCAGGAGCGAGGGGTTATTGAGATCGGTCGGGGGAACCGAAGCATACTCTCCCGCCCGAAGATCGACTTTCAGAATCTCACCGTTTCGAGGGGCTCGAACCGTGAGAAGTTCCAAATTCACTTGGGCCTGGGCCAGTTGTGCAATGGCGAGATCCAAGTCCGCCTTGGTAGTGGCCAGCGCTGTCTCCGCTGAACGGACGGCATAGTATTTCCTCTGTAGGTCATCATCGCTGACAACATCCTTTCTGCTAAGTTTCTGAGTCCGCTGATAACTATCCTGACGGTCTGCCAGTAGAACCGAGGCCTCATTCACTTTCGCCTGTAGCAGCCCAAGCTGAGCCTTCTGGTTGGCCACTTTGGCCTCTGCATCGCGCGTGTCCTCACGGAAGAGCGGATCTCCTTTTTTCACCTGATCACCAACCTTGACCATCACTTCGGCAATCAATCCGGGGAGGTTGGGAGCAATACGGACATTCTCATCAATGCTTTCGACAATGCCGCGAGCCCCGATGGAGTCGGCGTAGGGCGCCCCTGATGGCTCAACGAGCGGTACGGGTGCAGGTTCTGGCTTCCTGAGCTTGATGACAAGCAAACTCACGCCAACAAGGCCTGCAAGGGCAAGGTAAATGCTAGGGCGATTGAGAAGGCTCATGACTTAAAAAGTTAGGAATTAGCAGTAAGCAATCGAGGCTCTCAACCATGATGGTAGTCGGCAGGCAGACAACTCTTAATTACCCTGCCATCTTCCATCTCAGCAATCCAATCCGCGAATGAAAAAATTCGGCTGTCATGGGTCACGACGATCACGCAGCGATCGGCATTACACGCGCTGTTCTTGAGTAGTTCGAGAGCATGATGACCTGTGGCAGCATCGAGTGATGCGGTGGGTTCGTCGCAGATGACGAGCTTGGGGTCATGCACCAGCGCCCGGGCGATCGCGACGCGCTGCTGCTGACCGCCCGAAAGCTGACGCGGAAAAGAGCGGATCCGCTTACCCAATCCGAGATCCTCCAGTAAGGCAGCGGCCTTTTCCTCAGCCTTCCGATAGGGCATCCCCTGAAGAATCAGCGGAATGGAGGCATTTTCCACGATAGTCAGCGTTGGGATAAGGTTGAACTGCTGGAAAATAAAACCGACATTCAGGCATCGGAAGTGTGTAATCTCGGCGTCGCTCATCATCTTGAGATTATTACCGAAAACCTCGATGTCTCCGGAGTCAACACCCAGTGTTCCGCAAATGACGCTCAGGAGCGTGGTTTTGCCGCAACCCGAGGGGCCGACGATCATGGTCAGTTTTCCGTTTTGGGCCTGAAACGAGACTTCCCTAAGGGCATAGGTCGGCGTGTCACCGTTTGGGAAAATTTTTGTGACCTTCTTAACTTCCACCGCAATTGAGCTTTCGGGTGAAGAGTCAGCACTCATTTGAAGACAACTGCCGGCTCCAGCTTGGCAACTCGTATCAATCCGATAACCGCCGAGAAACAACAGATCAGCACGACGACAACGGCCACAAAAACCGGCACCTGCCACGGCATGAAGAAGGGGGGTTGTTCGGCTTTCAGCACCTTGTATCCGAAGAAGGAAGTAAGGCCGACTCCTAGGCCATATCCAATGATACCTACTGAAAATGCCTGCAGGAAGACCATGGCCGCCAGTGTCGGCATCCTCGCCCCCATCGCTTTGAGCGCAGCAAGGTAGCGGAGATTGTCGTAGATAAAGAGATAGAAGGTCTGACCTGCGATCGCGATACCGACGATCACGCCAAGGAGAACCACGGTTCCAAACGAGATCGGTATGCCTGTATTCTTGATATACCACCAGATGGTGGCCCAAAAGAGCTCATCCCGTTCAAATGCTCGAAGTCCATGCAGGGTGTTGATCTCGCGAGTCAGTTCCTTTGTGGAAACTCCCTTCTTCGGCTCGACCAGCACACAACTAAGCTGCTTGCGCTGAGGCTTGGCATATTGCAACGCCCGGTCATAGGTCGTATAGACGTAGGGCTGACCTAGGAAGCTTCTGTTGGCATGGCACAAGGCTACAACACGAGCAGTCTTGTCATTAATTTCAAAGACCGTCCCGACATCAATTGTGATTCCTTTTTTGCGGAACTTGTCGATACCTACCTGATCAATAATGACAGCATCCGGGAGTCGAAGATCTTCTATCCTCCCTTTGGTGATCTGCATGGGACGACCAACGAAGGTGGCCGTATCGAGCCCTACCAACTGGACATTCTCGAAGGAGCCATCCCCGAGGCGGGCCTGTTCGATTCCGACATAAAGAGGGACAGCCCACTCTACTCCCGGCACGCTTCGCACACGCGTGACCTCGATTTCACGGAGTGGGATGACTTCATTGGCCTGCTCCACCTTGGAGTCGAAGACCCAGATCTGCGCTCCAATGTTGCGAACTGTTGCCGAAGTCCAAAGCATCAGTCCGCAGAAAATGGAAGACTGCTGCGTCATCAGCAGGGAACAAAATGTGAGTCCCACCACAAGCATCACATATTTCGAGGTGTCTCGAAAAAGCATAAGCAGGGCGATGCGGAGCATGGGATGGAGAGTATAATCAGGCTGCAGAGGACAATTGGCTAACTTGTCTCGCTGCATTCACGGCATATTTGGCCAGCATATCGTATTCCAGATTCACAAAATCCCCAGGCATGAGATCGCCGAGGTTCGTCTCCTGAATCGTGTGGGGAATAATCCAGAGTCCAAAGGAATCATTGCTCAGCGACGCCACGGTCAGGCTGACTCCATTGACGGCAATCGATCCCTTCTCAATGAAGTAGAGTGCTCCGGCTCGAGGAAGTGCAATCACGAGGTTGAGATCCACCCCATTGCGCTCTGCCAAAAAAACCTCTGCTGTGGTATCCATGTGACCCTGCACAAAATGGCCTCCAAACCTGCCATCAGCTCGCAGGGCCCGCTCCAGATTTACACGTGAATTAGTTTTTAATCCTCCAAGATTGGTACGAGCGAGTGTTTCGCCAAGCAGGTCAAAAGCGATCACACCTTCATTGCTGGCCGTTACCGTCAGGCAGCAGCCATTCACAGCTAGGCTCTCCCCCGGAGAAAGCTGATTACTTAAAGAGGTCTCCAGAAGCAATCGGGCGGCATTCCCCCGCTGTTCCAAAGCACAAACAGTTCCAACAGCCTCGACAAGTCCGGTAAACATGGATTTGTTTTACCAGCGAAGGGAAATTCGCGCTATCGCAGAAATAACCAACCTACCAGCACGAGAAGAGGAAGAAGCATCGGCAGGGAGTAGCGCAGCAGATAGCCAAAGAAGCTGGGAGTCGT
>CAIJRY010000148.1 GCA_903823215.1 uncultured Spartobacteria bacterium | reverse complement strand
TTGATGACGGCAACACCGCCTGCAAGCTTGGCAAGACGCTCCTGGAGCTTCTCACGGTCGTAATCGCTGGTGGTCTCTTCGATCTGACGACGGATCTGACCCACACGGCCTTGGATGTCAGCACTCTTGCCGGCACCTTCGACGATGGTGGTGTTTTCCTTGTCAACGGTGATGTGCTTGGCACGGCCAAGGTCCTCAAGGGTGATATTCTCAAGCTTGATGCCGAGGTCTTCGGTGATAAGGCGGCCACCGGTGAGAACGGCGATGTCCTCGAGCATGGCCTTGCGGCGATCTCCAAATCCGGGTGCCTTGACGGCGCAGATTTGAAGGGTGCCGCGGAGCTTGTTCACCACGAGTGTGGCAAGGGCCTCGCCCTCGACATCCTCGGCAATGATAAGAAGCGGCTTGCCGCTCTTGGCGACTTTTTCAAGCAGAGGGAGGAGATCCTTCAGGTTGCTGATCTTCTTCTCGAAGATGAGGATGTAAGCACTATCAAGGGAGACTTCCATGGCTTCGGCATTGGTGACGAAGTATGGGGAGAGGTATCCCTTATCGAACTGCATTCCCTCGACGACATCCAGGGATGTCTCGATAGTCTTGGCTTCCTCGACGGTGATGGTTCCATCCTTGCCGACCTTCTCCATCGCATCAGCGATGATCTGGCCGATGGTGGTGTCCCAGTTGGCCGATACGGTGGCAACCTGAGCGATCTCGGAGCTGTCCTTCACCTTCTTGCTGATACGGGCAAGTTCGGTAACGATAGCGTCAACGGCCTTGTTGATTCCGCGCTGAAGGGAGGTCGGATTGGCACCGGCGGTGACATTCTTCAGCCCCTCTTTGTAGATGGCTTCGGCAAGCACGGTTGCGGTCGTGGTTCCGTCACCGGCGATGTCGCTGGTCTTGGAGGCCACTTCACGCACGAGCTGTGCTCCCATGTTTTCGAAGGGATCTTCGAGTTCGATCTCCTTGGCGACACTGACGCCATCCTTGGTGATCGTTGGGCTGCCGAATTTCTTATCAAGGATGACATTGCGGCCCGAGGGTCCGAGGGTTGCCTTGACTGCCTTGGCGAGTTTCTCAACACCGCGCAGCAGGGCGTGCCGTGCGGTTTCGTCGAACTGGAGTTGTTTTGCTGACATAATGATTCTGTGTGTTGTTTTGAGTTGGAAAATTAGA
This sequence comes from uncultured Spartobacteria bacterium, assembly GCA_903823215.1. Taxonomy (GTDB): domain Bacteria; phylum Verrucomicrobiota; class Verrucomicrobiia; order Chthoniobacterales; family UBA6821; genus UBA6821. Next base: position 10,401 of record CAIJRY010000148.1, on the reverse strand, counting down.
TTAGCCGAGGATGCCGAGGATGTCTTCCTCGCGCAGGATCAGATAAGCTTCGCCGTCAACCTTGACTTCGGTTCCGCCGTATTTGGAGATAAGGACGGTGTCGCCTTTCTTGACGGTAAAGGCGATCTTCTTGCCTTCGTCGTCCAGCTTACCGGTGCCGAGGGCGATAACCTTGGCTTCCTGTGGTTTCTCTTTGGCGGTATCGGGAATGATGATTCCGCCCTGTTTGACTTCCTTCTCGGTGATCGGCTGCACGAGCACTCGATCCGAGAGGGGTTGGATATTCACTGCCATGTTGTTTTTTTCCTTGGTTGTGGGTTTTTAACGATTGCCCCTGCCCGCACTTGCGGGAGGGCGTGTTGTTAAATTTTTACTGCGTTGAATAGCTGCGTTGACTAGGTGAGGTATTGAGAAGTTGAGAGGCAAGAAGCCTGTTACTTTTTCTTCTCCTCATCGACCATCTCGAATTCTGCATCGACGACATCGCCGTCCTTCTTGGGCTCTGCAGCAGCACCCGACCCGGCATGTGCGTGTCCTGCACCGGCTGCACCCTCTGCTCCTGCAGCGGCGGCTGTCTGTTTATAAAGCTCGGCGCTGACTTCGTGGAACTTGGTCTGGAGAGCCTCGTAGGCGGACTTGATAGCCTCGATGTCGCTGCCCTTGAGTGCTTCGCGCACTTTGGTGATCTCATCTTCGACAGCCTTCTTGGTGGCCCCGTCGATCTTGTCACCCATTTCGGCAAGCTGCTTCTCGGACTGGTAGGCAAGCGTGTCGGCATTGTTGCGAACCTCAATGCCTTCCTTGGCCTTGCGGTCATCCTCGGCATGGGCCTCGGCCTCCTGTTGCATCCGCTCGACTTCCTCTTTGCTGAGTCCGCTCGATCCGGTAATGGAGATTTTCTGCTCCTTGCCTGATCCAAGATCCTTGGCAGAGACATTCAGGATACCGTTGGCATCGATGTCGAAGGTGACCTCAATCTGAGGTGTACCACGAGGAGCTGGAGGGATACCATCGAGATGGAAGACTCCAAGTTGTTTATTATCACGGGCAAGAGGGCGTTCGCCCTGGAGAACCTTGATCTCGACACCCGGCTGATTGTCGCTGTAGGTCGAAAAGACATTACTCTTCTTGGTCGGGATCGTCGTGTTGCGAGGGATCATCGGGGTGGCGATACCACCGGCGGTCTCGATTGCAAGAGTCAGCGGAGTGACATCAAGCAGGAGAACATCCTTCACATCACCGCGCAGGACACCTCCTTGAATAGCTGCTCCGATAGCGACAACCTCGTCAGGATTCACACCCTTGTGCGGCTCCTTGCCGATCATGTTGCGAGCGGTCTCGACAACCTTGGGCATGCGGGTCATTCCTCCGACAAGCACGAGTTCGTTTACATCACCTTTTTTCCACTTGGCATCGGAGAGACAATCCTCGACCGGCTTGACGGTGCGCTGGAAGAGATCGTCCGTAAGCTGCTCGAGCTTGGAACGGGTAAGCTTTTTCTGAATGTGCTTCGGTCCGCTGGCATCAGCCGTGACGAAGGGGAGATTGATCTCGTATTCCTGTGTGGAGGAAAGAGCGATCTTGGCCTTCTCTGACTCTTCTTTGATACGCTGGACGGCGTCTGGCTGCTTGGTGAGATCAATGCCGGATTCGGTTTTGAACTCGCTGATGATCCACTCCATGATGCGGTTGTCCCAATCGTCACCACCCAGATGGGTGTCACCGTTGGTGCCACGAACCTCAAAGACCCCATCGCCGAGTTCGAGTGCCGAGATGTCGAAGGTACCGCCACCCAGATCATAAACGGCAATTTTCTCATCCTTCTCTTTTTCGAGTCCGTAAGCGAGTGAGGCTGCGGTCGGCTCGTTGATGATGCGAAGCACCTCAAGACCGGCGATCTTGCCAGCATCCTTGGTGGCATTTCGCTGGGAGTCGTTGAAGTAAGCGGGAACCGTGATCACAGCTTGGGTGATTTTTTCACCCAGCTTGGCCTCGGCATCACTCTTGAGTTTGGCAAGGATCATCGCCGAGATCTCAGGAGGGGAAAAGGCTTTGGGCTTGCCGTCGATCTCCACCTGAATATGGGCATCCCCATTGGCAGCCTTGACCAGTTTGTAAGGGACGCGATCCTGCTCGCCTCGGCACTCGTCATACTTGCGGCCCATGAACCGCTTTACAGAGAAAATGGTGTTGGTGGGGTTGGTTATGGCCTGGCGTTTTGCAGCCTGACCGACAAGACGCTCGCCACTCTTGGAGAATGCCACCACCGAGGGGGTGGTGCGTGCGCCTTCTGAGTTTTCCAGAACAACCGGCTCACCGCCTTCCATGACAGACATGCAGGAGTTGGTCGTTCCCAAATCGATTCCTAGAATTTTAGACATAGCAATTACTACTCAAGCAAACGCCATGCCCGCAGTTCATAGTATAGCTATCTATCTATAAGTAATATACTTATGAAATATTGATCAATGCCGGACGAGTAAATAAAGAGTCACTATGTCTCATTCATGAGTCATAGTTGAGCATAAAGAGTCGTTTTGTCTCATTCAAAAACCTAGTAGCGATCATCCGGAATAGCGGCGTAAATTCCTCCGGTGTCCGCTCCATCCAATGCCGGATCTGCTCCACTGGGAAAAAGGAACCTGTTTCCACCTCGCCCGGTGCAAATAGGAAAGGCCCCTCCGAACGACCGACGAAGACTTCCAGAAATTCATACCCCGTTTCGGCAGAGGCCTCAATTTTCCAGATTTTTGTCAGCGGGGAATCCACTCCAATCTCCTCCATCAACTCCCGATGAGCAGCCTCTTCGTAGCTCTCTCCGGCATCGACATGCCCTGCTGTGCTGGAACACCAGAGATCAGGATGATTCTGCTTCCAGGGGGAGCGTTTTTGGAGAAATAACTCACCTGCCCGGTTGAAGAGCCAGATGTGGACGGCCCGATGGAGTAACTTATTCACATGCACCTCGTGACGCGGCCTAGCGTCGATAACGGCATCACTTTCATCCACGACATCGAAGATTTCCTCGGGCGGATCGACTTCTGGATGTTGCCCATCTCGGCCCAGCAGAGTGAGTTCCGCCCAATCATCCACCGGCAAATCCTCTGCCCGTGCCGTGACGGGATGTCCTTTAGCAGCAGCCCACTTCTCCCAAGTCGCTTTGGAGAGATCAAGGAGCGATCCGAGTTGCTTGCGTCGGGAATGAAAACCCAGCCGCACCAACTCACTGAAGCGCACCGGGTCGCAGCTCGGTAAGTCAGCCACAGGGCGTGGACTCACCTCGATGACAATCGACTCGACGGCAGGTCTCGGCCAGAACACATCAGGCGGAACAATGCGGAGTTTTTTCACGCGCCAGCGGCGTCCCAGCTGCACCGTGAGTGCTGCATAATCTCCGTGTCCAGGAGTCGCTGCAAGTCGTTCACCAACCTCCCTCTGTACCATCAGAACGAGTCTGCATGCGGGTGAAAAGGGCATCGTGAAATGCGTGATGATCGCCGTCGAGGCACTGTAGGGCAAATTGCCGAGCATCTTCACCGGGCCAAAACCATAAAGGGAGCGCAGGTCGGCTTTGGCCCCATCCCCCTGAATAATCTCCAACCGACCCGAAGCCATCTCAGTCGCGTAGCGTTCCCGCAGTTCCCCCGCAAGCCGATGATCTCGCTCGATCAGAGTGATCCTGCGCGCTGGAGATTCCAGAATGTGAACCGTCAACGCTCCCATGCCCGGCCCGACCTCGACAAGGTGATCGCCCGGTTGAGGATCAAGATCCGCGACGATGGCACGCGCGAGGTTGGTATCGAGGAGAAAATTCTGTCCGAGCATCTTGCTCGGACGCACCCCGATCTCATCAAGACGGGCGCGGAGTTCGGCTTTGGACATGGGGAGAGCATAAAGAAACATTTCCCAGTAGCGCGAGCAGTGATCTTCCTATGACCCCAAGGAGCCAATCATAAATTTTCACACTTCTTCCCAAGTTATTCACATTGGACTGCAAAACTTGATACTTGAGACCTGAATGAAAGACCGCCTATCGGAAGCAGATTTTTATTTGGATTTTCCGCCCTGCAAGTTTCACCCTTTTCTACTTCGCTCCTTGAGCCTTTCGCTGAGTTGCTCCACCCTGCCTCCACATGAAAAAGAATGGATGTCTACCCCTGGTGCTTTTTGCGGCACTCGGTCTGAGCCTTTTTGGAAATCTCATTTTCATCGCCGTACTCGGCTCGCATGGGGCGGGACCTGCCAAGGTTATTTCTAAAAAGAAGTTCGCAGAGACCAACATTGCCCCCGCTCATGACTCCACAGATAAGATCGCAGTGATCGATCTCAACGGACTGATCTCTTATGGTCGAAACACCGCATCGGGTGATTCCATGGTTGATGCGCTCAAGGATGCCTTTGCTCAGGCTGCAGAAGATCCTCAGGTGAAGGGGATTGTCCTTTCCGTGGATTCACCGGGAGGAGAAGTCACTGCTGGCGATACCATCTATCACGCACTTGGAAAGCTAAACGCAAAAAAACCCGTCGTGATCTTCATCAACTCCATTGGCACCTCCGCCGCCTACTACATCGCCTGCGGGGGCTCCTGGATCATGTGCAGTGACACTTCGTTCACAGGCAGCATCGGTGTCATCATCTCAACATTGAACTATAAGGAACTCTTTGGAAAAATCGGTCTCCAATCCGTGATCTTCAAAAGTGGCAAGTTCAAGGATGCACTCAACGGAGCGCGTGATCTCACCGAGGAGGAAAAAAGTTATTTCCAGGGCCTCGTCATGCAAACTTACGACCGATTTCTAGGCATCGTTGCTAGGTCTCGGCATCTTGATCCCAAGATGCTCCAGGCAGGCATCGCTGACGGGCGCGTCCTGAGTGGCAAGGATGCCTACGCGGCCAAACTCGTCGATCAACTCGGCTATATCGAAGATGCCTATGAGAAGGCGCGCACACTTGGCAAGGCACCCGGAGCGGAGATTGTCCGCTATGAAAGAAGGCGCAGCCTGGGACGCCTGCTGCGCTTCTTCGAGGATTCGGAAAAAAGCGACCTCCATCTCGATCTGAACCTGCAACCGGCAGGGAGCATCAGACTTGAAAGCGGACGACTCTATCTGCTTCCCTCCTTTTACGCTCTGTGAAGACAATGCTTGGATTAACCCAGCTCCTCCCAACAGGTAACATAATCTCCCTGTTCATCATCGGCGGGTTCCTGGCACTGCTTGCCTTTTATATTTGGATAGCCCGAGGACACTTGTCCCGTCCCGTCCTTACGACACAGCCGTTCGGACTTCCTGATGTGCTCGGTGCCGGTATCCTTGCTCTCTGGATGATCTCCATGGTCTCCCGTGGTTTTGACTCTCCACAGCAAATCACATTTGGCACGATCATCGCCAATTCTGTACTCTACGGAACTCTTATCCTCGGCATCTTCGGCGTGATCGGTTTTCAGAAACAAAGTGCCGTCGCCATCTTTTCGCTTCAACCATCCCGATTTCCAGAAGCGGCTGCCACAGGGCTACTCTGGCTGCTTGTTTCATACCCCCTGATTCTGGCATGCCAGGCAGCCGTACAACAATGCTTTGGCAGTGCAGATGACTCACAGCTCATCGTCCGGTATTTCCTGGAACATCATGACCTGCGGCATCGTGGCGCGGTCATTCTGATGGCAGTCATCGTGGCACCGGTAGCCGAGGAGGTGATTTTCCGCGGTTATTTCTATGGCGTGATCCGTCGCTATGGGGGGCGTATTCCGGCCATCCTCACCTCCTCGCTGCTCTTCGCGGCGATTCATGTTCATCTCCCCTCTTTGCCGGGACTGATCCTGCTGGCAACCATCCTCTGTCTGCTCTATGAACGCAGCGGATCACTCTGGGCACCCATCACAATGCATGCAGCTTTCAACGCCTCGACCATTGTGGTACTCATCCTCTGGCCAGAGATCGCATAGTGACGATCATGCGAAACTTATCGGGACTAATATGGAACTCAAGAACTCAGGAAGCAGACATCAGAAAGAGCACTCTATCTCCCCTATTGCTCTTTCTGTTCCCTCTCCTCATTCCCTGAGTTTCAAATTAACGATGCAGTCCTTGCCTTTATGAAAGGAACGCCCAGATCCGAGAGCGAGTTGCTTGAGCTGATCTCAAGAGTCTTGCCAAAACCATCTCCCGATACCGTAACGGGCATCGGTGATGACTGTGCCGTGATCGATAACAGGAAAAACAACGGCGATCTCAGTCTTCTCAAGACTGATGCCCTTGTGGAAGGCATTCATTACACATCCGAAACGCCGCTGCAGCAGGTCGGATGGAAAGCACTCTGCCGCCCTGTCAGTGATATCGCCGCGATGGGCGGCACTCCTCTTCATGCCGTCATTACCGTGGCGGCCCCATCCTCATGGGGAAACTCCCAATGGCGTTCACTCTACCGTGGCATTGGCAAGGCGGCGCATGCTTTTGGAGCCTCCATCGTCGGCGGAGAAACGGTTCTCTCGCCTGGTCCCCTGTTTCTATCTGTTGCAATGACCGGAACGGTACCGAGACCCAATATCCGCCTTCGTTCGGGTGCCCATCCCGGAGATCTCCTTTGCGTAACTGGCAAACTCGGCGGATCCTTCAAGAGCACTCGTCATCTCCGCTTCCAACCTCGTCTCACCGAAGGACAGTGGCTGGCCTCCCAGCGAGGAGTCACCGCCATGATGGATCTCAGCGACGGACTCGGTAGCGACCTTCCGACGCTGGCCCAAGCAAGCGGATGTGCTTTCCGTATTGTTCCGGAATCCCTCCCTTTGCACCGGGGCTGCACAACGCATGAGGCCATCTCCGACGGCGAAGATTACGAATTACTAATCAGCGTGTCACCCCGCCGTTGGCCGGATCTTCAAAGCCGGTGGGAAAAAGTCTTCCCTAAACTCCCTCTCACTGTGATTGGATCACTTCTTGATCATCACAGCTCCTCTACCCAGCTCCCCTGGGGACATGACCACTTTCAGCCATGATTAAACTAACCTACCTGAAACCGGGCACCTCTCCGAGTGCCCTTCAGATCGAAGGCTGCACCAAAGGAGCCCCTCCAAAAATCACTCTCTGCACCTATGACATCTCCACCTTTGAGGAAGTCATGTGCGACGATGCCTCGGATGCGATCCGCAGGATGGATCCCTCGAAGAACAATTGGATCGATATCAACGGGCTTGCCGATATCGAAACTGTCCGTGTCCTTGGTACTCATTTCAACCTGAGCCCACTCGTCATAGAGGATATTCTCACCTCCCAGCGCCCTAAAATGGAGCATCTGGATGAGGGGATATTTCTGATTACATCCATGGTGCGTACCAACAAGGAAAAAGAAGGCGAAGTGGAAATCGAACAGCTGAGTCTCTTCTTTGGAAAAACCTATGTCGTCACCTTCCAACCGGAACAAAGCCGTGATTCCTTTGATGAAGTGCGTCGAAGACTCAGGATGGAGGGAACCCTGATACGAAAATACGGCCCAGATTTTCTTACCTACACATTGCTCGACACAGTCGTTGATCATTACTTTCCTGTTCTGGAAATGATCGGGGATGATACAGAACTCATCGAAGAGGCGTTGGTAGAGCGTCCCAGTCGGAACACTCTCAAGGATCTCTTTCACTACAAGAGGGTGTTGCTGGAGATGCGCCGGGGAGCCTGGCCTCAACGCGAAGTCTTCAGCCATCTGATGCATGAGGAAAAAGGACTTGTCTGTGATCAGACGCGAACTTATCTGCGCGACTGCTACGAGCATATCACCCAGATTATTGATATCATTGAAAATTACAGGGATCTCACCACAGGACTGATGGATGTGTATCACTCCAGTCTGAGTTTCCGAACCAATGAAATCATGAGGGTTCTCACCCTGGTCTCGACATTCTTCATGCCGCTGACATTTCTGGCCGGTGTTTACGGCATGAATTTTCACGATAGCCCCTACAACATGCCCGAGCTGACATGTCGCTACGGCTATCCGGCATTTTGGATCGCGGCACTCCTGATTTGTCTGGGAATGTTCATCTTCTTCCGCCGCAAGAAGTGGCTCTAACTCTCTACTAATTTAATGAAACGCCCCATCCTTATTCTCACCTCTGCATTTGGTGAGGGACATAACGCTGCCGCAAGGAATCTTGCGAGTGCCCTTCGGTTACAGGATCCCGAACGATCGGTCGAGGTGCGAGACCTTTTTGCCGAGGCTTATGGACCGATCTACCGGATCGCCCAGAAAAACTACTTTTTCTTTATCAACCACTTTCCGGGCCTTTGGTCGTGGTTCTATAAATATCTTCATCAGAGCAAAAATGCTCCCAGCCAAGTTGCAGTCTTCAGAAGAGGTGCACGACTGCTTCGCAAGACACTCACAGAGATCCAGCCGGCTGTGGTTGCCTCCACCTATCCAGGTTACAACCATCTTCTCGATCATCTCGACGGCAAGAAAAATCGCCCCTACAAGACGGTTACGGTTGTCACGGATTCGATTTCCATCAACTCCCTCTGGTATCGGGGTCACTCCGATTGCTATCTTGTGCCCAATGAAGTCACGGCAAAAGTCATGAGGGATGCCGGCGTGCCCGATGAAAAAATCCGCGTCAGTGGATTTCCGGTTCCAGGAATTTTTGAAACTCTTCGCGGGTCACGCATTCTTCCCGATCCTCCCGCACGACTTCCGAAAGTCCTCTATCTCGTGAACCCTGGACAGAAAAATGCTGATGAGATTCTCAAGCAACTTGGTGCCGTTGAAGGAATCGAGCTTTCAGTTGCATGCGGCAGGGACGAGGAACTCCGTACAAACCTCCAGAAGATTGCCAACTCACTTACTCATCCCATAAAAGTCGAGGGATGGATGAATGATCTCCCGCAAAGAATTGCCTCCAATCATCTGGTCGTTGCGAAGGCGGGCGGGGCCACCGTGCAGGAGTGCCTTGCAGCATCCACACCTCTCGTGATGAGCCAGGTAATCCCGGGTCAAGAGGAGGGAAATGCCGAACTGCTCACCACCGAGGAATGTGGCTGCACGGCAACATCCCCACAAGCAGTTGCCTCGGCCATTCGCTATGCATTCTCACATGGCGCTACTGTTTGGAAATGTTGGGAACAGAATACACTTAGAATTGGAAAACCCGATGGTGCCGCAGCAGGAGCCGGAATTTTACTCAATCAGGCCTCTAACGATGAGTTGGGCAAGAATGCCAATGCGTAAAAAAATCAACTCAAACAAAATCCGTTCGGGAGACTTCGAGTTTCATCGGCTCAATGTTGAAAGCCGTGAATGGCGTGATCTCTATCACTGGATGCTCCGTCTTACATGGCCTCAGTTTGCGGGATTTGTCTTTGTGCTTTATCTGGCTCTCAATCTTCTCTTCTCGCTTCTCTATTATTTCGGAAGACCATGCATCAACGGAATGGAGACTTTCTTCGACGCGTTTTTCTTCAGCGTCGAAACATTTGCCACAGTCGGCTATGGCCACTTCTATCCTGACACGCTTTACGGACACACAGTCGCTACATTTGAGATCATTGTGGGCATGTTCGGGATGGCGGTAATCACAGGACTGATCTTTATCCGGTTCTCAAGGCCGACGGCACGGATACTCTTCAGCAAACGGCTGGTGATTTCCAACTTTGACGGCCAGCCAGCCCTGATGCTCAGGGTGGCCAACCTTCGTCTTCAGGCAATGGCAGAAGCGGAGTTCCGGGTCATGTTCATCCGCGATGAATGGGTCAAGGAGGGGGAGACGATGCGCCGTTTTTATTCGCTTAAACTTCAGTTTGATCGTTTGATCGCTTTCCCTGCCGCCCTTACGATCCGTCACATCATCGATGAATCGAGTCCTCTTTTTGGAATCACTGCTCAAGATCTGGAAAAATCAGATGCCCGAATCGTGGCCTCCATCGTCTGCATCGACACGGTGATACCGGCATCCGTACAGAGTCAGCACCATTACACATGGAGGGATGTACATATGGGTAAACGCTTCGTGGAGATTTATACGGACATCGACGATCACCGAATCACAGTTGATTACGGTCTCCTGCACGAGGTGGAGCCGGTGCAGTAAAGAAGACTATTGGAACTTAGGATACTGGATTGTTAGGAAAGAGATGAGAAAGTTTCCCCATTTCCCCTCTTCCCTCTGAATCTCCTTCTCCGCGGTTTACGGAAACAACCCACGGCTCTGTTTGGCCTCGGCCACTCGTTGGATGCCGAGAGTCAGTGCCGCGAGACGGCGATCAAATTTGAATTTGCGTTTTTGATATTCTACGGACGATTTTGCCTTATCCAGAATGGTAAAAAGCTTCTGCAGCACCTCTTCCCTGCTCCAATAATAGCTCTGTAAATTTTGGAGCCATTCAAAATAGGAAACAATGACACCTCCCGAGTTCGCCA
>CAIJRY010000147.1 GCA_903823215.1 uncultured Spartobacteria bacterium | reverse complement strand
GGAGAAGATTTTCGAGCCATTCTTCACGACAAAAGTTGCGGGTGAAGGAAGCGGTCTCGGCCTTCATATCGTGCGCCAAATCGTTGAGAGCCACGGTGGAACAATCCACCTCGGTGACAGTGCTGCTGGCGGTGCTGTCTTTGAAGTCATTCTCCCGGGGCTCAGCCCAACCAATCCATGAAAAAAAATATTATCCTTTGCGTGGATGATGAGAAGATGGTGCTCGACTCGCTGCGCACCCAGTTGACGAACCACTACGGGTCCTCCTACCAGTGCGAGATTGCCGAAAGTGCCGAAGATGCGCTCGAACTTCTCGGCGAGTTCCAGCAGGAAGAACTCAGCGTGCTCATCATCGTTTCCGACTGGCTCATGCCCGGGATTCGCGGGGATGAATTCCTTGTCCGCGTACACAAGAAATTCCCGAATATCGTGAAGGTGATGCTCACCGGGCAGGCGACACCCGAAGCCATCGAGAGAACAACGCTCGAAGCGGATCTCCATCGCTGCCTCCACAAGCCGTGGAAGGAGAGCGATCTGATCGAAACCATCGACAGCGGACTCGCGAAGATATGAGCAAGCCTGTCATCGTCTGCGTGGATGATGAGAAGTTTGTTCTCGACAGCCTGCGCACCACGCTCTCCGCAGCATTCGGTGAGAATTACCTGATCGAGATTGCCGAAGATGGCGCAGACGCTCTGGAGGTAGTCAAGGAACTCCTGGCAGACGGACGGGAGGTACCAGTCGTCATCTCCGACTATGTCATGCCGCAGATGCGTGGTGATGAACTGCTCCGGCACATCCAGATCATCTCCCAGAAGACCCTGAAAATCATGCTGACAGGGCAGGCCAATATCGAGGGGGTCACCAATGCAGTCAACGAAGCCGATCTCTACCGGTTCATTTCAAAGCCCTGGAACAACACACAGTTAGTTCAGATCGTCGAAAAGGCCGTCCAGAATTATTTCACGGAAAAGGGGAAAGAAGAACGAAGCCGCGCCTTACTCGATCTCACACCCGATCTCGTGCTCTATATCCGTCGGGATGGATTGATTCTCGATCAACGCGGCCCGGTTGATACGGCGGATCCGACGAACACCTATCAAGGGAAACATCTCGATGAGATTTTTCCCGCTGAAATCGCACGCATCTATTCCGAGAATATTGATTCCATGCCGCCGGATGGAGGGTGCGTCTCATTCGAGTATATTTTGGAGTCAGGGTTGCCAGTCAGACACTTTGAGACCCGTCTCACCTCGTGTGGAGCGGGAGCTATCCTTGCGGTGGCTAGGGATGTCTCGGGAAACAAGATCATGGAAAAAGCCCTGCTGGCGGCAAAAACCGAGGCCGATGATGCGAACCGGGCAAAATCCTCCTTCCTCGCCACCATGAGCCATGAGATCCGGACACCGCTCAACGGTGTGCTGGGCTTTTCGAGCCTCCTCATGGAAACCACTCTCGATCACGAACAGCGTGATTTTGCAAACACGATCCATAAGAGCGCCGAAACACTTCTCTCGGTGGTCAGCGATATTCTGGATTTCTCAAAGATCGAAGCCAGACGCCTCGAGTTGGAAAAGCATTCCTTCCATCTGAGGGAGGAGATCAAGGCCTGCATCGATATCATGGTTCCCGAAGCGGCGTTGAAGGGTCTGGAAATGCGGCTACACATCGGGGAGAACTGTCCGGAACTTGTGATCGGTGATGTGATCCGCCTCCGGCAGATTTTGATCAATCTCGTTGGAAATGCCGTGAAATTTACTGAGCAAGGTGAGGTGAATGTCTCCGTGAGCAGACTGGAGCCTCTCGAACCCAGCAATGTCACCTTGAACTTTGAGGTTCGTGATTCTGGAATCGGAATGACAGAAGAACAACAAAAGAAGATTTTTGAACCCTTTATCCAAGCCGACCCAAGCATGACTCGTCGCTTTGGTGGAACAGGTCTGGGACTCGCTATTTCACGCATTCTGGTCGAATTGATGGGTGGCTCACTCTCGGTCCTCAGTGAACCAAGTAAGGGAAGCACCTTTGCCTTCACGGTCACTCTGGAGATCGATGCAAACTCCGTAAAGCACTCGGGAAAATCCTCCCTGCAACCAGATCACGCCCATTCCGAGGGTGACGGGAAGTCGGCTACTACGATGGCTACGACTCACCCCCTGCTCATTCTGGTGGCCGAGGACAATACCTTGAACCAAAAGGTGCTCGATTTGATGCTTGGCCGTCTCGGCTACCATGCGACCTTTGTCTCAAATGGAATTGAGGTGGTCGATGCCATCAACTCCCGGCCATACGATGTGATCCTGATGGATAT
>CAIJRY010000146.1 GCA_903823215.1 uncultured Spartobacteria bacterium | reverse complement strand
TTCATCGACGATGGCGTAGTAATGCCCGCGCTGTACCTGCTGCTCCCGGCTGGTAGCCATGCCATTGTCACGGAGGTAGTCGAATCCAAACTCGCTGTTAGTGCCATAGGCGATGTCACATTCGTATTGGGCGCGGCGATTCTCCGGCGCCTGATCATTCTGGATGATGCCTGTCGTGAGACCGAGAAATCCGTAAAGCTGCCCCATGCATTCCGCATCGCGCCGGGCAAGGTAATCATTGACCGTCACCACATGGACGCCGCGTCCGGTGAGGGCGTTGAGATAGACGGGAAGAGTGGCGACGAGGGTCTTTCCCTCGCCGGTGGCCATTTCGGCGATGCGTCCCTTGTGAAGCACCATGCCGCCGATGAGCTGCACATCGAAGTGCACCATGTTCCAGGTGTAGGGCTGATCGCAGACGATGAACTCCATGCCGCACATCCTGCGGGCCGCATTTTTGACAACGGCAAAGGCCTCGGGCAGGATTTCGTCGAGCCGCTTCTTGAGCAAATCAGGATCCTCGATCTGCTTAAGCTCGGCCTTCCAGGCAGCGGTTTTTTCGCGGAGTGCCTCGTCGGGTAGTGATTGAAGGGTGGCTTCAATCTGGTTGATCTTGGCGACAGTCGGAAGCATCCGGCGCACTTCGCGCTGGTTCTTGGAACCGACGATTTTTTTGAGAATCCAGTTAAACATGAAAAATTGGGCTCTAGAAGAGCGAGCGTTGACTAAACCGTATCAGCCGGGTTGCTGCAAGACCGGACACGCCCTAGGGGGACGCTGGCACTGTAGGCTATTTTCGCCGTTCTGCAAAAAAGCTCTTCAGCAACTGAAGCGCCTCCTCTCCCCGCACACCGGCAGTGATCTCACACTGGTGGTTGAGACCGGGCATCTGGAGGATATTGATCCGGCCTCCCGCCGCCCCACCGATAGGATCACCACAACCGAAGATGACTCGCCGCAGGCGGGCATGAACCAATGCTCCGGCACACATCGGGCAGGGCTCCTTGGTCACATAGAGATCGCAATCGGTCAGCCGCCAATCGCCGAGGGCATTCTCGGCTTGCGTGATCGCCAGCATCTCGGCGTGGGCCGTGGCATCCTTGAGCATCTCCACCTGATTGGCCGCGCGGGCGATGATCCGCCCCTCCCGGACGACGACGGCACCTACGGGGACTTCCTCCGCCTCGTAGGCTTTCACCGCCTGTCGCATCGCCTGCCCCATGAAGTAATCATCACTTTGCAGATCAATCAGCGGAGCATCATCAGAAATGGGGACAATTGAAAAATCCATGCGGTTTCAGAGCATGTTGTATAAAATCGCCCACCTCAAGTTTCAGCTTTCAGGTTTTAGCTTTTCAGCTTTTTCTCTAGCTATGCCTTCCCTGATCGCCCCATCCATCCTTGCCAGTGATTTTGCACGCCTTGGAGATGAAATTGCCAGCGTCACGGCTGCCGGCGCCGACTGGATTCACTGCGATATCATGGATGGTGATTTTGTTCCCAACATCTCGTTTGGCTCCGTCATCGTGGAGGCTGCCGGGCGTCATACCGATCTCCCGCTGGATGTTCACCTGATGATCCAACGGCCCGATCGTTATCTGGAACAGTTTCTAAAAATTAAGGGCGTGCATTGCGTCACCTCCCACCTTGAAGCCAATCACGATGCCGGGGTCACGCTGGATCGCGTGCGGGCCGCAGGAAGAAAAGCCGGTCTCTCCATCAAGCCAGGAACACCGCTTGATCAGGTCCGGGAACTCTTCGGTCGCTTCGATCTCCTGCTGATCATGACGGTGGAACCGGGCTTTGGAGGCCAATCCTTCATGCCGGAGACGCTCGATAAAATCCGTGTGGCGGCCAAGCTGCGCTCGGAACTCGGTCTTGATTTCCTGATCGAGGTCGATGGAGGGATCACTGTGGAAACGGCCACCCTCTGCCGGAAAGCCGGAGCGGATGTGATGGTCGCAGGAACTTCGGTCTTCAAGGCGGCAGATCGTGCAGCCGAGATAACGGCTTTGCGGGGTTAGTGTCCTTTGCTTGCAGCCCGTTGGGGAAAAATCAGGATGCAGGCACCCATGAAGACCAATAGCACTGCGGTAGCGCTGTAACGACTCAGCGCCAGCCCCCCATGATCATGCGGCTTGTCGAGGAAGTCGCCCAACACCGCTCCGAGAGGTCGCGTGAGAATAAACGCTGCCCAGAAGAGCAGTGTGCGTGAGATAGTTGTTTTCCAATAAGCCAGTGCCAGGATGGCCAGCAGCCCTCCGAAGAGCATCGCACTAACCAGATAGCCCATGCCCGCAGAATCTGCCGTCCAGTCCCCAAGCGCCGTACCAAGTGTCTGTGAGAACATGATTGTGATCCAGTAGAAGGCTTCGGCTTTCGGAGTGCTCACGCTCTCCACCGAAATCGTGCCAAGCGTGCGATGCCAGAAAAAGAGGGAGAGCGTAAGCAGGCCTAGCAGCAAGGTGGTTCCCCCGGCGTAGCCGATACCGAGCGATCGGTCGGCAAAATCGGCCAGCGTCGTACCCACGGTCGTCGTGGCAATGATCGTGATCCAGTAGAGGAGAGGGTGAAACTTCTTTGCGGCGATTTGTGCGAAGAGTGCTGCTGCAAAGATCACGGCAAAGATACCTGTACCCGCGAGGTAGCCGAGACCCATCGACATGGAGACGGCGTCACCTCCGGTTTCCCCAAGCGTTGTTGCAGCGATCTTGATGATCCAGAAGAGGAGCGTGACCTCCGGCACCTTGCTTAGGGACTCGCTCTTGACCACATCCTTTTCGGCGTTCATGGGCGGCCAGCTAAATGCCGGGTTATCGGATCGTCTAGCTAAAAAAGAGTTCGTGAATCAGTTGCACGAGTCCTCCAGCGCCGAAAAGCAGGCTGCCGTACCAGAGGCCTTTTTTGCGGGTGATGGCCGAGATGGCTCCGATGGCGATGGCGATTTGAAAAAGAGTGACTCCATTGGCCAAAATCTTGCGTTGTTCCAGCCGTAGCGTTGCCTGTTTCTGTTTCTCCTCAGCCAGTTTCTGGATCTCCTTCATCTCCTCCTCGTAGCGTGTGATTTTTTCCAGATCAGCCTTGGCTGGCGGCTCGCCCTTGAGGGTCTGTAGCGTCTCGATTTTTGCCGTCAGGACGGCACTCTTGATACTCTTGGCCTGATAAAACGACCAGTGATCCGCGGCATGGATCTGATCGACGAGGGATTCATCCGCGCGCTCTCCGGCAAGATAGCCAGTGATGGCGGCAAGCGCGGCGATCAGCGCCGTGGTTAGCGCAATGCGGGTCAGGAAAGAATCCTTGCTCTCAGAGGCCTTTTCCTTGAGCTCCTGTTGGAGGTCGTTGACGGTCTCATCTGCCGGATTTTCCATAGCTAAGATTAGCTATGGATAGCATGCCCTTGTGAGGCATGAGCCGCTTCGTGTACGGCTTCGCTCAAGGTCGGGTGCGCATGGATCGTTTCGATCAGTTCCTCGTAGGTGGCTTCGAGATTGATCGCGAGTCCCAGCTCGGCGATGAGTTCTGTGGCTGACTCGCCGATGATATGGGCGCCAAGGATTTCCCCATGTTGCTCGCCGACGATGAGTTTTACAAAACCATCAAGTTCTCCAATCGCACGAGCCTTGCCGCTGGCCATGAAGGCAAACTTACCGACTTTGTATTTGAGCCCCTTCTCTTTGGCGGCACGCTCCGTGAGTCCGATGCTCGCAACCTGCGGATGGCAGTAGGTGCAACCGGGGAAGAGGGTGACTTTCTTCGGCTTGTGACCCGGAACATAAAGACCCTCGATGCACTGGATCGCCTCATAGCTTGCAACATGGGCCAGCCATGGAGGTCCGATGATATCACCGGCGGCATAGACATTCTTGATCGTCGTCTCGTAGCGGTCGTTGGTCTGGATATATCCGCGGTCAGTGAGTCCAAGCGTCAAGGCTCCACCTGGGAGAAGCGGCTGCACGCCGATGGCGACTAGAGCCACCTCGGCCTCGACGACTTTCTCGGTGCCCTTGGCATCTGCCACAGTGATCTTGACCCCCTTCTCGGTGACCTCGGTCTTAGTGGTCTTATGCCCGAGAAGCAGGTTGACTCCCTGTTTGGTGAAGGACTTTTCGAGTGCCACGGAGACTTCCGTATCCTCGACAGGGAGGAGATTTGGCAGCAGCTCGACGATCGTGACGTTGGTTCCAAAGGCATTGAAGAAGTAGGCGAACTCCACGCCGATTGCTCCCGCACCGATAATCACGATCGACTTTGGCTGAGTGGGGAGCGTGAGGGCTTGCTTGGAACCAATCACTGTCTTGCCGTTAAAGGGCAGCCCGGGCAACGGACGGGTGACACAGCCGGTGGCTACGAGGATGTCCTTGGTTGCGTAGCTGGTCTCGGTTCCATCTGCTGCTTTGACCGAGACTTCTCCTGCCTTATCGAGCGTTGCAGTGCCACGGATAAAATCGATTTTGTTTTTCTTGAAGAGGTAGTCGAGCCCTGCCGAACCTTTCTCGGAAACATCGCGTGAGCGTTTGATGATTTTTGTCCAGTCGTAGTCAAGGCCCGCTATCTTGAATCCAAACTCCTCCGCCCGGTGGGCCATCTGATGATAAAGCTCGGCGTTCTTGAGAAGCGCCTTGGTCGGAATGCAACCCCAGTTATTGCAGGTGCCTCCTCCGCGTTCGATGTCGATCACTGCGACGCGTTTGACAAGTTGTGCTGCACGGATGGCGCCGACATAGCCGGCTGGTCCTGCTCCGATCACGATAAGGTCGTATGATGTGGTGGCCATAAGTAGCTAGAGATTCTGTCGGAGCCGCCCGTGCGTCAAAAAGATTCGCTCATTCTTGTCATCTCTCTGGATGAAATCGTTGATTCATGCTTAGTGTGGGTCATGGAGATCACACTTTCTTTTGTTCGAGAAGTCCCGATTTTTCATCTTGCGGGCCGTTTGGATGTCACAACCAGTCCGCTCCTGGAAGATCGCCTCAAGCCCCTTCTCTGCATGCCTGGTCAACGCGTGGTCTTCGACTGCGAGGGGTTGATCTATGTCAGCAGTGCCGGATTGCGTGTCTTCATCTCCACCCAGCGCACACTGAGCAATCATGGGGGAGGTGTTTCCTTCGCCGCCCTGACTCAACCGGTGAAAGAGTTGTTTCGCCTAGCTGGTTTAGAAACCCTCTTTCCCATCGAACCATCACTTGAGGAAGCAATTTCTAGGCTCCAATAATGCATTGTAACATGTTGCTGTAGAAATAATTAAGCGTTTTATTCTAGGATGTTTTTTTTATCCAAACTGCAAGAACTGAAATATCTGCCGGTGTGATACCGCTGATACGGGATGCCAAACCCAGTGTTTCCGGCGAATAGTCCCTCAATTTTTGGCGGGCCTCCAATCTCATGCTTGGTATCATGTCGTAATCGAGTCCTTTTGGGATAGCTTGCGTCTCTTGCCTGTGCTGGCGTTCGATCTGGTCTTGTTCGCGTTTGAGATAGCCCTCGTATTTGAGATCGGTTTCGGCAAGATTCCAAACCTCTTTGGGATACAAGTTGGCGATTTCTTGTGGAAGTTGATCGGGGGTGTTCTCTGGACGCTTGAGCCACTGACTCAGGGGGATTCCATCATGATGGATGCTGGACACTTCTGCGTGCAGACGATGCAAGGCGGTTTGTTTTTTCAAGAAGGTCTCTCGGCGATATACAGAGGCCATATCCATCGCTATGGCCTTTGCAGTGAGCCGAAGGTCGCAGTTATCCTGTCTCAAACGAAGGCGATACTCAGCTCTGCTCGTGAACATCCGATACGGCTCCGGTGTGCCGCGTGTGACCAGATCATCAATAAGAACACCGATGTAGGCTTCGTCGCGACGCAGGATCATTGGTGATTTACATTGAACCTTGAGGGCTGCATTCATACCTGCCACGAGGCCCTGTGCTGCTGCTTCCTCATAGCCGGAGGTTCCATTGATCTGACCTGCAAAATAGAGTCCCTCGATTTTCTTGGTCTCCAAGGTGGTGTGTAGTTGATGAGGGGGGCAATAATCATACTCCACGGCATAGCCTGGTCGTAGAATTTCAGCATTCTCCAGCGCGGGAATGGAACGAATGAAATCATACTGTACTTCGTAGGGGAGGCTTGTGGAAACACCGTTCACATAGACTTCACCCGTATGTCTTCCTTCGGGTTCCAAGAATATCTGATGTCTCGTTTTGTCAGCAAATTTTACCACCTTATCCTCAATAGAGGGACAATAGCGAGGCCCCACTCCTTCAATAACACCGGCATAGAGAGGTGATCGATGGAGGTTGGAACGGATAATTTCGTGAGTTTTCTCCGTAGTATAGGTGATCCAGCAGGGGATTTGTTCCACATGGAACATTCCATCCTTCATATAATTCAAGGTGTGAAGATCATGCTTCTCTCTCGTGATACTCTCCGGAATATGAGAGAAGTGCGGCGCTGGGATATCCCCTTTTTGAAGTTCACATCGGATAAAGTCGATCGATTTTGCCAGCAAGCGACAAGGTGTTCCAGTCTTGAATCTCCCCACTTCAAAGCCCAACTCTTTAAGATTATCGCTCAGTGTTGAGATGGTATCACCCATTCTTCCACCTGCCTGTGTGCGATTTCCCACATGCAATAATCCTCTCATGAATGTTCCCGTGGTAATAACCACGCTCTTTGTATGAAAGCGAAGTCCCAGGTTTGTCTCCACTCCAATCACGCGATCATCTTTCTCTAACAATGTCGTAATATTTGCCTGCATCAGCGTGAGGTTGGTGAGATTTTCCAGGATCGCTTTGAGCCGAAACTGGTAAGCTTTCTTATCACACTGGGCACGAGGCGCTCGGACGCTTGGTCCCTTGGAGGCATTGAGCATTCTAAACTGAATTCCTGTGGCATCCGTATTGAGTCCCATAATGCCACCAAGTGCATCGATCTCCCTAACCAAATGTCCTTTGGCCAATCCTCCTATCGCAGGATTGCATGACATCTGACCTATCGTGTCTGCGTTCTGCGTAAGCAGCAGAGTTCTTGCACCTAGTGTGGCTGCTGCATGAGCTGCTTCAACACCAGCATGTCCGGCACCGATCACGATGACATCAAAGGATAGGGGATAAGTAAACATAGTTTTCATGTTCCATATGGAACATTTTTTTATCTTATTTATAATAAACAGCTTACAGTTAAGTTGTTGTTTTTTTATTTTGGTGAATACTTTGTGAGCAAGTTGTCGGCCGTTGTGCGGTTTTGTGAGGACCCTGTTTCATGGAACAAGATCTTGTTGATTCCCTCTCGTGATTCGCTTGCTGATTCACCTTCATTAAAAGTATTTATTTATATGATTGTGAGCATGTTGCAATTTTACACCGGCTTCATTCACACCATTAAGATTATTATTCTAGGGTAAACAAAAGTTCTTTTATAATACAGTTTGTGAAAAACATCATTTTTTCGTTTGGTGGATCAGTTTATCCAAAGCTCTTAAAAAAACTCTATTGTTCTAGTTCATGATGTATTAGGTATAAAAAAGTTTCTGCTGTGCTGTTTCTAGTTGATTCAGCTTTCAGAGAGCAACAGTAAGAAACCATAGTAATCAACACATCAATTTTCATTCGGGAAAAACAGATTCACCTCTTCATGGGAACAGTCACGATCAAAAGAGTTGATCCAAAAAAAAAGGCATTATTCTATATACTGTGCCTTGCCTGTCTCATCTTTTCGCTTGCTGTGCATGTTCTTTGTTTTGAAAAGGCAAAACATTGGGGTATTCAAGGATTCTCTCCTGAGAGTTATGACACGATCGTTCCAAGAACATTCAGGATGAAAAGGGTAGAGATCGATCCTGCGATTCTTGCGACAGAAACTCCAGTTCCACAAACAACATTAAAAAATGAAGCCCCGGTGGCTTTGGAAAGG
>CAIJRY010000145.1 GCA_903823215.1 uncultured Spartobacteria bacterium | reverse complement strand
ATTTTGGGGCTTTCCGAGAGCTTCCATTTCAGCCACTTGCTGGACATCCTTGTCTCCACGACCGGAGAGATTCACGATGATTAGCTGATCCGGGTTCATGGAGGGAGCTACCTTGATGACCTCGGCGATGGCGTGTGCTGATTCCAGTGCAGGAATAATCCCTTCAATACAGGAAAGTTCATGGAAAGCTGCAAGCGCCTCGATATCCGTAGCGTAGGCATAATGAACACGCCCGACATCGCGTAGGAAACTATGCTCCGGGCCAATGGCAGCATAGTCCAGTCCGGCTGAGATGGAATGGGTGAGTTCAATCTGCCCGTCAGCATCGGCAAGAAGCCATGTCTTGGTGCCTTGAAGTACGCCTAGCTGTCCTCCCTGAAATCTGGCTGCATGCCGACCCCGTATGATCCCTCCTCCACCAGCTTCAACGCCTGTCATCCGAACAGCTTCATCATTTAGAAATGCATGGAATAGACCGATTGCATTGCTTCCGCCGCCCACGCAGGCTACGAGGAGATCTGGAAGCCTCTCTTCCCGCTGGAGGATTTGTTGACGAGCCTCGTCGCCGATGATCCGGTGAAAATCACGGACAATCATCGGATAGGGATGCGCACCAAGGGCAGAGCCAAGGATGTAGTGTGTGTCGCGAACATTGGTCACCCAGTCACGCATGGCTTCATTGATTGCCTCCTTGAGCGTTGCCTGACCTGCTGTGACCCCAACAACTTCCGCACCCAGAAAGCGCATTCTCGCGACATTGAGGGCCTGTCGTTTCATATCAACGGCTCCCATGTAAATGCGGCATTCAAAGCCGAAGCGTGCTGCCGCAGTTGCCGTGGCAACCCCATGTTGACCGGCTCCGGTTTCAGCAATAATCCTTCGTTTGCCCATTCTTCGGGCGAGAAGAATCTGACCTAGGGCGTTATTGATCTTATGAGCCCCTGTATGAAGCAGATCCTCCCTTTTGAGATAAATTTTTGCCCCTCCCAGCTTATGGGTAAGGCGTTCTGCAAGGTAGAGAGGGGTAGGTCTGCCAACAAAGTCATGGAGCAGATGCGAGAGTTCGCCCCGGAAGGCCGGATCTTTCCGGGCATCGGCATATTCGCGTTCCAGCTCCAAAAGCGCTGTCATGAGCGTCTCCGGCACAAAGCGTCCCCCATAGGGGCCGAAGTGTCCGTTCTGATCCGGCAGACTGTTCAGGTCGGTTGTCGTTGTGGCCATCCGAAACACTATGTCTCGAAAGTTCACATGCTGCAACCGCCCTTAAGCAGCCACTTTTCTAAGAATCTTTTCGATGACTCGGCGATGCGGGGAGGGAATGGGGATTTTCTTTAACTCGGCTGCCGTGAACCCCTTTAGACCTTCATGAGGTTTCAGAGAGATCTGGTAGACTTTCATCTTTATCCGATAACGGGTGATCGGGTAGGTGATTTCTCCAAGTGGACGCCCTTTGGGTTTGTTGTCGCCGAGTTCGGGCAGAATCCAGAGTCCCTGCCAGCGAGATCCTAGGGATGCCTCCAGATAGAGGCGATTTTTGTAAAAATACCAGACTCGGAATTCAGTCTGTTTTGTTGTTACTGCGCGTGCAGTCTTTTTGGGAATCTGTTCAGGCTGAAGTGCCAGACAGGTGGGCTTGAGAGGACAGGAAGCGCAAGCCGGCATTCCTGAAGTGCAGAGAGTGGCTCCCAAATCCATCAGAGCGGAGGCCATCGTGCGACAGTTGTGTGCCGGGTAGAATGCATCGGCGATTCGCAGGAGTGATTCCTTTCCTCCGGTACGATCGATTGGAGCAATGAGGTTCGCATGACGGGCCAGCACACGGATAATATTCGTGTCAAGTACCAGAGCGCGCTCATTATAAGCGAACGCCCTGACTGCGGCAGCGGTGTAGGCACCCACACCCGGTAGTGCCAGCAAATCAATCTCCTCTCTGGGAATGACCCCGTCGTGCCGTTCGATGATTTTTCTGGCGGCAGCGTGTAATCTCCGTGCCCGTGCATAGTAGCCGAGTCCCTCCCATGCCGAGAGCACGGTTTCCTCCTTGGCAGCAGCAAGATCGGATAGCGTCGGAAAAATTTTCATCCATTCTGCAAAGCGGACTGCGACTGTTGCAACCGTAGTCTGCTGGAGCATGAACTCGGAGACAAGCACGGCATAGGGTGACATATCTCTACGCCAAGGCAGATCATGGCGACCAAAAATCCCATGCCACTCAAGCAATGCGTGCCGGGCCATGCTGATGCGCTTCTCCTTGTTCATGAAAGGCTGGTAAGGCATCGTTGGGAAAACAGCAAGCATTACGGTCGTGCCACCTCTTCACTCACAGACAGTTTTACTCACCATCGCGCAGACGGAAAAACTACGCACCATTCTTGAAGAACGGGGATTTAGCTTTGACCAAAAGCCCTACATGATCTACGCGGCAAGGAAGGAAAAATTGACCATTGCGGTGTATGAGAAAGGCCCCAAGGCCGTGATTCAGGGGAAGGGGTTGGAAGATTTTATCTCCTTTGTCCTGGAGCCTGAAATTCTGGAAGAGGCACGCCTCGGATATGATGAGGTTCATTCACCGGAACAGTTTGAGCCGCATTTTGGAATCGATGAGAGTGGGAAGGGGGATCTTTTTGGCCCCTTGGTGATAGCAGGAGTCTTTCTAGATGGCGATCTGGCAAGACATTTGCGGGATGCGGGTATTCAGGACAGCAAGTCCATCGGCAGTGATAAGAAAATCCGCGACCTTGCCGGAGTGATCCGTAAATCGGGGGCACCTTCGGAGATCATCGTGATCAATCCCGAGAAATACAACCAACTTTACGGTAAAATCGGTAATCTCAACAGACTTCTGGCCTGGGGACACGCGCGTGTGATTGAGAATCTCTGCGTCAGGGTGCCTGATTGCCCCCGTGCACTCTCCGATAAATTTGCAGATGCACGTGTGCTTCAGAAGGCCCTTCTTGAGAAGGGGCGCAAGATCCGACTCGACCAGCGCACCAAGGCTGAAAGCGACTACGCGGTAGCCGCGGCCTCGATACTTGCCCGAGAAGGTTTCATCGATTGGCTTGACCGAAGCGGGAGGGAGTTGGGAGTCACCCTTTGCAAGGGTGTCTCTCCAAAGGTGAAGGCGGCGGCCACAAGCCTCATCTCGCAGTATGGTGCCGACATTCTCCCCAAGATTGCCAAGATGCACTTCAAAACCGCTTCGGAAGTGCTTGCCACGCATCCGTCATGAGTCTGGAAATCCATGATGTTGCCATTATCGGCGCTGGTCTGAGTGGTCTCTCAGCAGCCAGACATCTCCGTGTTAAAGGGCTCAACGTGGTAGTGCTGGAAAAGAGCCGGGGCGTGGGAGGACGGGCGGCTACCCGGAGGATCTCGATCGCCCCAGGGATCGAAGTCCCCGTTGATCATGGTGCACAATTTTTCACGGCCCGGGATCCCCGCTTTCAGCAACAGGTTGCCCGCTGGCAGGAACAGGGAGTCTGCTTTCCGTGGTGTGATGGCTTGCATCATTGGGGCGAGGGGAAATTGTCAGAGCCCGATCCGCACCTCGGCGAAACCCGTTATGCCTGTCGTGAGGGGATGAGTCAGTTGGGCAAAAATCTTAGCGAGGGGATAGCCATTCATCGCGAATATCAGGTGGAGAAGGTTAATCGCAAAAGTGAGTGCTGGCAACTGGAGGCTGATCCTGCAAAGGGGCTTCCTTTGATTGCATGTCATCGTCTCATGGTGTCGGCTCCGATCCCTCAGGCGATGAAACTTGTCGGCTATCACTTTTCCGCAACTCACCACGCGATGCTTGAGCGCGTGGTGGTTTCTCCCTGCATTGCCGTGATGGCCTCCTATGAGGAATCTCTCCAGCCACCGCCATGGCATGGTATTCAGGTGCAGGAAAGTGCTTCCAAACTTGCATGGTTGGCGTGGGATTCCTCACGCAGGAAGCCTGATGCCAGAGGCAAGGTCGCGGTTTTGCACGCTTCCAAAAAATTTGGCATACAGCATCTGGATTCATCCCCGGATGAGTTGAACATGGCCGGATTGGAACTCATTAAGGAGGCAGCCCTAATTGCCGGGGACTGGATGGGGCTGCCGACTTCATTTACCGTGCACCGGTGGCGTTATTCCCGTCTCGATGGGCCCTCTGCTCAGGGAGGTTTCATGAGATCGGTATCAATCCCTTCTCTTTACCTGATTGGCGATGGCATCAATGGTGGTCGTATTGAGGGTGCATGGCTTTCGGGAGTCTTTGCTGCGGAGCAATTGCTTTTACACCCCTGCTAAGATCGTGACTTGCAGCTCTGCTTGATACATTGCTTCATGAAGGATATTTCCGCAGGGGTGCGATTTTTCCTCCCCTTCAAAAAAATTCTCATTTCGGGGCTTCTGATCGAAGGAGCCATCCTGCTTCTGGCGCTAGCTCTTCGGCTCTGGGCACTTGACCTCAAACCCGCCCACTTTGACGAGGGGATCAACGGCTGGTTTGTCGATCAGATGCACCTGAACGGATGCTACCGCTATGATCCCGAGAACTATCACGGGCCGTTTTATTTTTATCTTCTCTTCGCCTCGCTTGCTCTGCTTGGAAGAAATCTCTGGGCCCTGAGACTTCCCTCCGTGCTGGCAAGTGCTGCTTCGGTATGGATGGCGCTGAGGTTTGACCGGTATTTGGGATCCATGGCATCTCGTTTTGGAGCTTTTGCTCTTGCCCTTTCCCCAGGAGCCCTTTTTTTTGGACGCTATGCCATTCATGAGTCTTGGCTTGTCCTTGCCCTCATGATCACCACATGGGGTATCATGGGGATCTGGAAATCAGGGGGTCGGAGGGAACTCCTCATTACGGCGATCGGTCTTACGCTGATGTTTTTGCTGAAGGAGACAGCGGTGATTCACCTAGCCTGTTTTTTAATATCTGCGTTTTTTCTGATTTTTTGGCAGAGAATTCTGCCATCTCAATCCAACTTACCTCCCGTTGCGAAGAGGTGGTCGCTCAACGATTTAAGCCTCTATCTGCTGCTATCCCTTGCTCTGCTCATCTTTTTCTATTCAGGGACATTTTTGAATTGGCCGGGTATTCCCGGATTTTTCACGGCATACTCAAAGTGGTTTCACACCGGCGTGGGAGAGGGAGGTCATGTGAAGGCGGATTATCAGGCCGGTCCATTAAACTACTACTGGATTGCCCTGATGCTGCGTTATGAATGGCCCGTGTTCCTAGGCTTGCTTTACTCTGTCCGGCTTGCCTGGCCATCCCCGGCGATGATGCGCTATCTTGCCATCTATGGAACCGGGGTGCTCGTGGCATATTCTGTCATACCCTACAAGACACCATGGTGCGTGATTTCAATTACCTGGCCGTTTTTTTTGCTCTTTGGGTGTGCGGTTCAAGAACTTTGGGAGAAAACCTCGCCCCGTTTCCTTGCCCCAATCATAGCTGCCGTCGTTTTAGCGATCTCATTATCCATGGCCTTGCGATTGAATTTTCGTCATTTTACCGATCCCAAGGAACCTTATGTCTATGTGCAGACAATGCCCGAGATCGTAAAAGTAACGGAACCGGTACTTGCCATGGCGCGACTTGATCCGCGCAATTATGCGATGGGGGGACAGATCATTCTGGACAGTTACTATCCTCTCCCCTGGATCTTCGGTGATTTTACTCGAATCGGCTATTACGACAAAATGCCCGAAGTATTGGACGGGGAATTCATTGTGGCACTTTCTTCACAGCAGAAAGCCGTTGAAAATCATCTGAGAGAGTCCTATTTGAAAAGGCGATTTCAACTAAGGGACTCGATGGATGAGTGCACGGTGTGGTTCAAGGAGAGAGTTTTCCGGAATTGGTTTGCCAATCCCTTGCACGGAACAACCGAGCGGACTGATCCGCCCCATCAATGAAATGGATAGCCGCAGTGCTTTCCGGGGTGGCAGCTTCGGTGATAACGGCCCTTCCGCTTTCCTATTTGGGACATGGTCTGCATGAATGGAGTGCCTTGTGTGCCCTTTTGCTTGGACTTGGAACGGTTATTCTAGTGTGGAGAACCGTTCCTTCGAGTTTGCACGCACCCCATCCATCAGTCTGGGAATGGATGGTGATAGGCATTTTTTCATGTGCTTCGGTGCGGGCATTCGTCTGGTTGATTTACCTCGATGGGGATCAGTGGAAGATATTATCCCCCAATAACCTTGGTGATCTCTCGCTTCATCTCTCCTTCATCAATTGGATGGCCGTGACGACACACTGGTGGCCGGCCAGCCCGATCCTCTCGGGCGATCCTCTTCGTTATCCGCTTGGGAGTGATCTGTTCAACACTCTGTTGCTGGTCACCGGAGTCCCTGTAAACAGGGGGTTGATCCTGTGCGGACTGGGTGGTGCTGCACTTACCGGATATGCCCTCTGGCAATGGGGGAGAGGTATGGCCTTGGCTGCGTTGCTCTTTAATGGGGGAACGTCGGCCCTGGTGCTGCTCCATGGCGGAGATCCCGATGCTGTTAGCGAATGGAAAAATCTTTTTCTGACTCTGTTTGTGACGCAACGGGGATTTCTGTTTGCACTGCCTGCTGGATTACTCCTGCTCTGTGCTTGGAGGGAGGAAAACTTTGCAACTCCGAAGAAGATCATGCTACCCACTGCTGTTCAGGTACTGCTTCTGGCCGCAATGCCTCTCTTCAGCATTCATACGGCGCTGTTTTTCGGCGTGATGATGATAGCCGTCCCTTTCTTCGCCCCGGCAACTCGCACCCGATTCTGTAAGCTTGCACTGATTGCCTGGCCTCTGATGGCTTTTTTCGGATGGCTTGTCGCTACCGGTGCGGGTGCTTCCCCCGCGATGCATTCGGTAGGATCGAGTCCGGGGTGGATGAGCGACGGTACGGTGCGATTTTGGTTCTGGAATTTCGGCGTTTCCTTGCCTCTGGCATTGATACTGGTCCTACTGTTGTTCCGGCCTGGGGAAAGTGCTGAAGCGCGTGCATTTGTCTGGCCGGCCGCCTTCGTTTTTCTTTGCTGCATGATCTTCCGATTTGCGCCGTGGCCTTGGGATAATATGAAACTGATGCTATGGTCGTGGATTGTGATCGTTCCTTATCTCTGGAGCGTGTTGCTGGTGCGGCGCAGCTTCATGGTTCGGACCGTGATGCTAATTTTATTATTCGGTTCGGGTGCTGTAACTTTGGCAACAGGACTTGACGGGAGACACGGCTACGAACTCATCAATGCAACCCAGTTCAAGGGAACAGCTTCCATTCTAAAGAATTTTCCAACAGAGGAAGTGATCGCCTGCGCGCCGGAATTCAATCACCCAGTTCTCCTGCTGGGGCATCCGGTTGTCTGTGGCTATGAAGGGCATCTATGGAGTCATGGTTTGGATTACAAGCCCCGGCTTGCTGCTCTCAACTGGATCATGAACGGAGAACAGGGTTGGCAGCAAAAGGCTCGGGATTTGGGTGTGTCCACCATCTACTGGAGTGCTCTGGAGGGCGCGCGCTGGCCCAACTCCAAGCTTCCCTGGGCCAAGGAGACGGCGATGCCGTCATTGCATCCGGTGCTCAGGTGATGGAATCGGAGTGTTTGACCGATTTCATGGAAATGGGGTCCTCCTTTTTTCCCTTGTCGCTCGCAGGCACCTGAAGCTTGATGGCCAGTAACCGAAGGCTGTTGAGCACAACAATGAATGTACTGCCCTCATGGGCCGCCACGCCCAGCGTAAGGGGGATGGGCATCAGAAAAGCAGTGGTCACCATGATTAGCACGGTTCCGAGAGAGATGACGATATTCTGAAAAATAATCGATTTTGCCCGGACGCTTAGGGTTCGGGCGAGGAGGAAATTTTCCAACCGGTCGTTCATAAGGACAATTTCCGCCTGCTCCAGCGCTGCATCCGATCCTCGCGCACCCATGGCTATGCCGACATCTGCGGCTGCGATGCAGGGTGCATCGTTGACGCCATCCCCGATCATGGCAACGCGAACTGCACCATTTTCCTTAAGCCGTTCGATTGCCTGAACCTTCTTCTCCGGGGAGAGTTCATAGAGAGTCTCCCCGATGCCAACTTTATCGGCGATGGCTTTGGCGGCTGCTTCATGATCGCCTGTGAGCATCACGGTGCGCACTCCCTGACGGTGCAGCTCACGGAGGGTGAACAGGGACTCGGCCCTCACTTCGTCACTGAAAGTCATGCATCCCAGGAGATGGTTGCCCGCAACCCAGACAACTGCTCCGGCATTGGTTGATCTCTCCGAAGAGGTTTCAGGCACGGCGCTTTCATTGAACCTGGAAAGTCCGCGGACAAGGGCTCTGCTGCCCATGACAAAAGTTTCCCCATCGATAGTGGCCTTTACTCCCTTGCCCAGGATGGTTTGGAAATTCGCCACCTCCATTGCAGCGGTGCCCCAGGATCGGGCGAGTTTGCGGATGGCGCGGGAGAGAGGGTGTTCGGAGAGTCGAGCCAGCGAGTGAGCGACAGATCGGAAACGGGATTCATCCCCCTCAAAAAGCTCAATGTGTGACAGTGCCAGATTGCCGGAAGTCAGCGTTCCTGTTTTGTCGAGAGCCACAACAGTGACATCGGCAAGAGTCTCGATTGCGGCACCTCCACGGTAGAGAATACCGCGACGCGCTCCGCTTGCGATGGCCGAAAGGATCGCTGAGGGAACCGAGAGAACAAGTGCGCAGGGCGAGGCGACCACGAGTAGGGTCATTGTGCGGTAGAAGGCACTTGCCGATCCGTCAGTGCTCTCAAAGGGGGGCAGTTTCAGGATAAGCCACCAGACAAGGAACATCACCAGGCAGAGCGAGAGGACGCACCATGTGTAACCAGTGCCAAATCGGTCGGTGAAGCGCTGCGATGGAGCCTTCATGTTCTGGGCATCCTGAATCAGGCGAATGATCTTCTGCAGCGAACTCTCACTGGCCGGCCTGATCACGCGACCTTCCAGAATGCCCCAAAGGTTGATTGTCCCCGAAAGGGCCGTGTCTCCGATAGCCTTGGGAACCGGAATTGCTTCTCCTGTGAGATTGGATTCGTCGCAGGCGCTTTCTCCCTTAATCACTTCCATGTCTGCCGGGATCTGCTCACCCGTTGTCACCAGAACGACCATGCCGGTGACAAGTTGCTCCACGGGAAGCTGGCTCTCAATACCATCCGCCAGCACTCTGGCAGTCTTGGGAGCACCATGAAAAAGGGCATTGATAGCCTTTTTTGTGCGTCCCATGGCAAAATGCTCCATCGCACCCGAAGCCGAAAAAAGGAAAAGCAGGAGCGCCCCCTCCCTCCATGCGCCGATCAGGGCGGCACCGAAAGCCACCGAAAGCATTAGGAAATGAACATCAAGCTGTCCTTTGCGCACCCGTTGCCACGCATCCCCCGCTGCATCCCAGCCGCCCGAAAGATAGGCCAGCAGATAAAGGGGGATCGTCACCGCATCGGATGCATGAAGATAATCAAAGAGCAGTCCCAGCAGGGTAAAGATCAGGCAGGCACCTGAAAGCCATGCCAGAAGAACCCATTCTTCATTTTCATGCGCATCGCCATTTACACTGACATCATGGTGGTGTGATGCGCTGATGGACATAGAGGGGCACATTAAAGGGTGTTGGTTGGTTCTAAAAAAGAAGAATCTTCTTTCCTCGGTAGCGCCGATTTCACATCGTCACCCGCATGGAGCGAATTATGATGCCTAACGAACTGAGAGCCCTTGGGGAGATGTACGCTGCCAAAGGAAAAAGGCTTGTTCTGACCAACGGATGTTTTGATCTTCTGCATACCGGTCATGTGCGTTATCTGGAGCAGGCTCGTCAACTTGGCGACGCATTGGTGGTGGCCATCAACAGTGATCAATCTGTCCGTGAACTCAAGGGCCCTGAGAGGCCTCTTAACGCTGAGTCTGACCGTGCAGAAGTGTTGGCTGCGCTTCGGTGCGTGGATCATGTCACCCTGTTCGAAGGCAAGCGTGTCACGGAAGTCATCCGTCAACTTCGACCCGCGGTCTATGCGAAGGGGGGGGATTACACCTTGGAGACACTGGATCCTCTGGAACGAGCTGCCTTGGATGAAGTAGGAGCCGAAATCAAACTACTTTCCCTGGTTCCGGGTAAGTCGACGACATCCCTGCTGAAGAGGGCCAGAAGCGAGTCCTAATACTGTGGCGGCGCAATCAATCTGATCGTTGGATCAACCCATCGACGATCGGGAAAAATCAAGGGGGGATTGGTGGAAATCACGGATGCTCCTGTGAGCACAAACTCGGGATAGACAGTGTCGCTGGCAGGTTCATAGACATTTTCTCCCGAAAAATATCCAGAGAGACGATATTCATAGTTATTATCCGATCCAATGGCATTGCGCACCCGATCAGGAGCCAAAATCTTTTGTTCATTAAGCATGACCATCCGGGATTTTTTCCATGCTTCACCCGGTTTCTTGATCCAACCCCACATTTTATAATCCACCTTATAAAACCGGCGACCTATGAAATAATCCCCAGGAGCTTCAGAGGCAATGGTTGCAGCGATGGTTTGTCGCTCCTGAGGAGTCTGTGTCACGATGGGTGTCTCACAACCGGTCAGGAAAAGAGCAATGCCCAAGACCAAGCCAATTCCATAAAGTTTCGTCACAGGATGTAATTCTGAGGGAAGTGGTAGCCGTTTCCCTAGACAGAGACGCGCATTGGCATCAGCACATAGAGGAACCGTTGTGCGGAGTTGATCTTGATGACTCCTGGGCTCATTTCATCAATCAGTTCCAACGCAATGGTATCATCAGGGAGGTTCTTCAGGGGATCGATCAGAAACTCAGGATTAAAGGCAATCGAGAGGTCTCTGCCCTTGTAGTTTACAGTTACCGACTCCTTGGCTTCACCCACTTCAGGGGTGTTGGAGGTGATATCCAGAGTATTCTTGGAGAAATTCAGTCTCACGGAACCGCTTTTGTCACTACTGAGAAGGGAAACCCGACGAACAGACTGTAGGAGTGTTTCCCGTTCAAGGGTGACACGCTCCTTGGCCTCTCCGGGTATGACCTGTCGGTAGTTCGGATAAGTGCCATCCACGAGCTTTGTGGCTAGAACCGTGGTTCCAAGGTCAAAGGCCACAAGATTGTCTCCGACATGAAGACGGACTTCCTTGTCGTCGGTAAGTAAGCGCTGAAGTTCCCCGATGGCTTTGGTCGGCACGATAAAATCTCGCTCATGACCTTCCGGATATTTTATTTCACCGAGTTCCGCATCACAGAGGGCCAGTCGACGACCATCAGTAGCAACCAGCGTGAGTCGTCCATCCCGAAACGAGAAGAGAATGCCGTTAAGTACATAGCGCGTCTCATCAAGCGAGATTGCATAGGAAGTTTTGCGTAACCCCTCCTTCAGTTCGGATTGCTTCATGGAGAATCCACGCTTCTCATCAAGAGAGGGAAAGGTCGGATACTCGTCCTTCGACAGACCATAGACCTTGAAGAAGCTCGGACCACTTCGAATCGATGTGATGTTTTTTGCATCAGTATCAATTTGGATTTCCTCTGCTGGAAGTTCTCGGATGATGGAGAGGAGTCTCCGCGCTGGGATCGTTGTGGATCCAGGTCTTTCCACACTGGCAGGAGTTTCGGTACGCACACTTGCTTCCATGTCCGTGGCGGTAAGTTGGAGACCCGATTCGGTGGTTTCCAGTAGCACATTGGAGAGTACGGGAAGTGTAACCCTGTTGGAGACAATGTTCTGGATGCGTTGCAGCCCATCAAGGAGGGCCTGCTTGGTAACTGTGAATTTCATAGATGAAAAATAACGAAGTCTAAAAATGAGCCTTCTGGATAGTTTCTTATGGGGCTCCGTGTCAACTGATTCTCGGAAGAATCATTCAGGAGAAACACTACCGCTGGAGTTGTTGGTCAAGCAGACGTACTAGATGTCGTGCCTTGGGATCCTCCTCCATGCGTTTTTTAACCAGTTTGCAGGCATGAATAACAGTGCCGTGATCCTTGCCCCCGAATGCGTCGCCGATTTCAATGAGGGTGGAGGGAGTCATTTCACGGGAAAGATACATGGCCACCTGGCGTGGGTAGGCGATGCTTGCCTGCCTGCGCTTGCTCGTCATGTCTGCCAACCGTATGTCAAAGTGCTCGGCCACCTTTTTTTGGATTTGATCGATTGTTACCGCTTTGCGTGCCTGTTCCTGAAGCACATCACGAAGGAGGTGTTCCAATGCTTCGATATTGAGAGGTTGCCCGCTCAGGGATTTGTAAGCGGCCACTCGCATGAGAGCGCCTTCAAGACGGCGGATGTCACTACGGATCTTGTCGGCAAGGAATTCCATCACCCAATGCTCGATCTCGATATGCATCCGCGATGCCTTTCCTTGAAGAATGGCGATTCGGGTTTCCATGTCGGGAGGCTGAACCTCGGCGGTCATTCCCCATTCAAATCGTGATACAAGTCGCTGTTCCAGATTGGCAATTTCGCTCGGGGGGCGGTCGCTGGAGAGAATGATCTGTTTGTGGCCATCATGAAGGGCTCCAAATGTATGAAAGAACTCCTCCTGGGTTTTTTCCTTACCCGCAAAAAACTGAATATCATCGATCATCAGGATGTCGGCCTGACGATAGCGTTTACGGAATGCCACGATTGCATTCGTAGCAATCGCATCAATGAACTCATTGGTGAACTGCTCACTGCGGAGATAAACCACCTTGGCATTTTTTTTTGTGGCCAGCACCCGATGTCCGATTGCCTGAAGGAGGTGGGTTTTACCAAGCCCGGGGCCACCGTAGATGAAAAGTGGGTTGTAGGTGCGAGCTGGTGAGTTAGCGACGGCTTGGGAGGCGGCATGCGCAAACTGATTATTGGCACCCACAATGAAACTCTCAAAGGTGTAGGAGGGATTCATTCCCGAGGGAATACTGCTCACAGAGAGACTCTTGGCAGATCTTGAGGGTGATGTCACAGCGTTGTTTTCCTGCATCTCTGCATGGCCATCGCCGGAAGAGTCAAAGCTGAGAGAAAGGGGGACTCCACAAACTTCCTCAACCGCTGCATTGAGTAGACTGGAATAGTTGCTTTCGATAAAAAACTGATGGATCGGATTTGGCACTCCGAGAGTGACTGAATCTGCATCAAGGGCAACCACTGACACGCCGCTAAACCAGCGTTCAAAACTGTCATTTGGAACGCGGTTTCGGATGACTGCGGAAAGGCGATTCCAGAGAAGGGAATGCGGATGATCCTGGTCGCCATCTTCAGTGCCCCGGGAGTCTTCCCTTGGGAAGTTCTCAGAGAGCCTCGCAGCGGGTGCTGTCTTTGGTGAGATGCGTGAGGTGGCGTTCAAGTGAGGGAGGAGGCGTTTGGCAGGATGAAAAGTTTTCTTGAGGGAGGTGGAGAATAAAAAGCGACTGACTCTCCCCTCAAGCAGAAACAGAAAAAAAGCCCGCCTTTATTTTGTTAAAGCTGCCGAAAACTCTTGACCGCGGTGTGGGTGGAACAGTGCGACAGAGAAAACCAAGGAAAGCAGAAATGTTGTCGTGCAACCGATCAGGACATACCAGGGCCATGCGATGTCCGGCCACCATGCAGGCATCCATTTTCCAAAGTCGATGAGTCCCGGCAGATGAACTTTACCAAGAAAAAAGACGGCTAAAATACCGCCCATCATCGCCGCGACATTCATCCTGTCCGAGCCCAGGCGACTCGTCAGCATGCCGAGGAGAAAAATTCCGAGAAGGGAACCATAGGTATATCCCAGAATACCGATGGCAAGCGGAATGATGGTAAGGCGAGGATCGTGGAGCACGGAGTAGGCGGCCAGAGTACCTACCACGACCATGAACAGGCCAAAAATCAGGGTGGCGATACGCGCGGCCCTCACCGATTCGAGATCGGTGGCCCCCGGATTCACATACGGCAGATAAAAATCAGAGGTGAAGCTTGTTGCCAGAGCGTTGAGAGCGGCCGAGGTGGATCCCATCATGGTTGCAAGCACTCCCGCGATAATCAGACCTCGCAGACCGATTGGCAGGTTAAAGACGATGAAGTGAGCGAGAATGTTGTTGTCGGGAATATTCGGCACTCCTCCTCCCGGCCCGCGATAAAAGAGATAGAGCAGGATGCCCACCGAGAGAAAGGCGAGCGCGATAGGAATGTCCGCCAGACCGCTGAGGATCAGCGAAAAACGCGATTTTGCAGGGTTCGGAGCGGTCAACAAACGCTGCACCATATCCTGATCAGTCCCGTGGGTCGCCATGGTAAAAAAGGTGGATCCGATGACAGCAGCAAAGATCGTGTAGGGCTCGGAAAGCATTCCAGCGAGTGCCCTGCCGAAGGGGAGTGAAGAATCCCAGCCAACCTGAATCCACTGGAGATGATCCCAGCCACCAACGGATGCGAGAGCGGGTTGGAGCCCTCCCAGATTGTGGAGAAGGAAGAAGATAAGAATACCGACCGATCCGAGCATCAGTGTGGCCTGAATTAGGTCGGTCCAGATCACCGCCTTAATGCCTCCGGCCATGGTGTAAACCGTCGTGATGAGCGTGATCACCAGGATGCCCCAGAAATAGCTCTCAAGAGCTGGCTTCGCACCGAAGTAACTCTGCATTTCAACCAGGATGACTCCGCCCAGATAGAGGCGCACACCGATCCCAAGCACTCGAGTGAACAGAAAAATTCCGCTGGCCGCATTTTTGGTGTAGGGACCAAACCGCACCATCAGAAACTCGTAGATACTCTCCACTCCGTAGCGGTAGTAGGGACCAATGAAGGTAAAAGCGATCACCACTCTGGCAATCACGGTGCCGATGGCAAGCTGTCCGTAGAAAAATGCGTGGGTTTTGAATC
This sequence comes from uncultured Spartobacteria bacterium, assembly GCA_903823215.1. Lineage (GTDB taxonomy): Bacteria > Verrucomicrobiota > Verrucomicrobiia > Chthoniobacterales > UBA6821 > UBA6821. Next base: position 11,807 of record CAIJRY010000145.1, on the reverse strand, counting down.
CCTCCGCAGGAGTACCGAGGAAGGTAGCAGCGCTCGTTTCAGCCGCGATGATCGAGGCAAGCACTGCCCACCATGGTATGGCACGCCCTCCAAGTGAAAATTCCTTCAGCGTTACATTGCTTCTGCCGGCCCGTAAGCCGATGGCCACAATCAGGCCGAAGTAGAGCAGGATGACACACCCATCAATCCAATATCCGCAGAGAGTGGAATTATTCGCGAGTAAAAGTGACAAGGCAAACACCGGGATAGCAGTGTTTAGGAATGCTTCGGACGCAGTTCCTTAAGAAGAATCTTGGAATTCCTTCCACTGATCGCGTAGCGGGTGCGGCGCTCTGGTGGCAGAATATCTGAACTTGTTTCAAGATACCCTCCCTTTTGCTGGAGATAGTTCACAGCCCGTGTGGAGAGGGCGTAAATTTTTTCGATACCCTTTTCTCTGGCAAGATTTTCGGTGAATGCCATCAATTTGCGGCCAAACCCCTTGTTCTCATGGCTGCGGCTCACATAGAGACATGCCATTTCTGCAAGTGAATGCTCGCGATCGACATGCAGAGCAACGCAGGCAATCGGTGTGCGATCGACTTCCAGAATCCAGTAGTCTTCGATCCGATCAAGAATATCTGCACGGGTTCTCCGCGCGATTTCCTCGTCCTCCACGGATTGCCTGATGAGTGTCATAATGGAACGGACATCCTTTTTATAAATGCGTCGTATCTGCTCATACTCATTGGAATAAATCATTGTTCCGGCACCATCGTGGCTGAAAATCTCCGTGAGCAACGCCTCGTTGATCCTTCCGTCCAAGAGATGGGCTCGAGGCACTCCTCCACGGCAGGCGCGTGCGGCGCACTCGATCTTGGAAATAAGTCCCGATGGCCCGTTGGAGGTGCGGAGTTTTTTGATCAGTTCTTCCGATTCATCGATGGAAAGCTGGCGGGGGAGTGGGTGTGTACCACCGATCACATCATCCGCACCGAGAAAAATAATTTTGGCGGCGTGCAGAGCCTCGGCCACTTCCAGCGCGATACCATCCGAATTGACCCTATAAGTGCGTCCCTCGCCGTCGAATCCCAGCGGCGGGATGACCGGGATGATCCCCTCTTTGAGAAGTAGTTCCAGAGCATGGTTATCCACCCGTTCAACCCTACCGGTAAGCAGTTGATCCGTGCCGCCGAGTATGCCTGCAGGGTGCGCGATGATCGCATTGGCATACGCAGCCCTGAGATCGACGGCTGAAAGCCCCTCCATGATCCTGTTTGTGAGGCGAATGCCTGCATCGATGGCAAGTTCCAAAGTCGATTCGTCTGTAATGCCGGTTCCGTCGCTATTGGTAGTGATGATACCTCGTTTGTTGGCTAATTGCTCGATCTGGTGGCTCGCGCCATGGACAAGAACCACACGAACGCTCAGGGAGCGGAGGACAGCGATATCGAGCAGGATATTGGAAAAATTGTCAGAGGCAGCCACGGTGCCATCCACGGCGATAACAAAGATCCGTTCGCGAAAACGGGGCACATACTGCAGGATTTCTCTCAGGTCAGATACATTCACTCCGTGACAAGCTGAAGACTCATGGCTGAAGAATGAAGAAAAATATGCAGATAATGCCGATTACAGCAAGAAGTCCGACGATGGCGGCGCCGGAGTTCATGCTGCATGGCCGGTTGAGGAATCCGGGGTTGTGGTCGAAAGCTCCCGCTCTATCGCTGACGCGACCACATCGGCTTCGGCGACGGGGGCAAGTGCTCCCTGCGCGGCAACCTCCACAATGGCAAAGCGGCTTACAAGGGGACGCAGGTCGCTGATTGCCGCCGAAGAGTCCTTGTCGGATCCGATGGCCAGTAACATCGAGACCGGAGAGGAGAGATACCTTAGTCCCGTGCGGAGGCCGCGCCAGTATGCCTTGGAGGATTGCGCTAGGAAGGCGTGTTCTGCACCATACTGCTGGGCGGTCGAAGTGATGACTGAGAGAGCTTCCTCAAGCCCGGCTCCATCAAGTGTGAATCCAGACCGAAGCAGCCAAGATCGTAGAAATGACTCCGTGGAGAGCTGATACCGGTAAACAAGCCTTGCCATACTTGGAAACCAACCGAGACGATGCCATCCTCGGGATGGGTTTGCCTTGCCAAGGGCCACATCCGGCATCCAAAGAATCACTCGCATCGTTCGTTCCGGATAACGGGCTGCAAAGAGAAGGGCTATGTTGGCGCTGAGTCCGGAAGCAACGATGACGGCGAGCTCCCGCGGTGTCGTGCCATCCAAAAATTCTGCAAGCGAACGCACCTGTTCCTCCGCGGACAGCGCCGGATAGGGCCTCTGGGACTCGCCAAATCCAATCAGGTCAGGAACCAGAACCCTCCAAGTATTGGCAAACCGGGGATAAATTTTTGACCACTCGAAAGAAGAGGCACCGGGAAACACACCGTGTAGAAAAAGTATCGGCATACCGGGATTCTGAGTGTCGGCGGTATGATACACGATTTCTCCTAGAGTTGTCTCCGCAACCCGTGTGGCAAAGACAGCCGGCGAGATGGCATCGGGAATGATCCCTCGCAGTGTGTTGCGCCATCCGTATCTAACGGCGAGAGCCAGTGCTCCAAGCAGGCCTGCACCCAGACTGACGCCAAGAGCTTTGCTCTTGGCGGGGGAAAGGGCGGATTCCTCGTTCACTGGTGGGATCGATAAAACCTGGGGCTGAATCCGTAGGAAAGGGAATTCGGATGAAAACTAATTCAGGGTCACTGGCAACCAGGTTCGGGATCAAAACGGACGACTCCGTTGCCTTTAACAATCTCTCCGATAACACGACCACCGAGGGATCTTGCAATTTCATCTCCCTGCTTTCCGGGAACGACCAGTACCATACCGATGCCCATATTGAAGACCTGATACATTTCCAAAGGATCAACATGACCTCCCTTGCCGATGATCCCGTAAATGGCGGGCACCCTCCAGGAGAGTGGGTTGATGAGAGCGTTACATCCCCTTGGTAGAATACGGGGAAGATTATCGATGAGCCCCCCACCCGTGATATGGGCAGCGGCATGAAGAGGCTTGCCTTTCATGGCATGAAGTTTCTCGAATTCCGGAAGATAGCTGCGATGAACCTTGAGAAGTTCGGCACCGATGGTCGTTCCAAGCCCGGCGGGACGGTCGGTAAGTTTTAAATCAAGAAGTTCAAAGAGCACCTTGCGGGCGAGGGAGTAGCCATTTGTGTGGAGTCCATTGGCAGGAAGACCGACGAGGGTATCACCGACTTTCACCCTGCTGCCATCAAGTAGATCCTTGCGATCAACGATGCCCGTAATTGCTCCAGCCAGATCATATTCCCCCTCGCTATAGAGGCCTGGCATCTGGGCTGTTTCTCCGCCGATGAGCGCGCATCCCGCGGCCTTGCAGGCTTTGGATAGTCCGGTGATGATCTGCCGGAGAATCCTGGGTTCGAGTTTTGCAGCCGCGATATAATCAAGGAAGAAGAGAGGGCGGGCACCAGTCACGGCGATGTCATTGATACAGTGATTGACCAGATCCTGTCCGATTGTCTCATGACGGTTTGTGGCAAAGGCGATTTTAAGTTTTGTTCCGACTCCATCGACGCTCGATACAAGCACGGCATCCTTGATGCCACGCTTCCTAAAATTTGGTTGAAAGAGCCCTCCAAATCCGCCGATGCCGCCAAGCACCTCCGCTCCATGAGTTGGCCGGACGATGGCCCCGATGCCAGACTTTACCCGATTGCCTAGTGCCACATCGACTCCGGCGTTGGCGTAGGAACTTTGCTTCGATGGCTTTACTGATGATTTCTTCTTGGTGGTCATGTTCGGAATCTTTACGGGCGTGTCGCAAACAGAGGCGGTTGGGAACTTTGATCCGGGAGAAGTTGGGACCGCCCTTTGCGTCGTTCCATGAAGAGTTTGTCAAAGGCGGCATCAAAAGGCACAGGGTATTCACCGGTGAAACAGGCCATGCAGAATGAATTTTCCTTGAGTCCCGTTGCGCGAACCATCCCCGCGACATCAAGATACCCGATACTGTCCGCTCCCAAATAATCGCAAATTTCCTGATGAGTGTATTGATTGGCGATCAGTTTTTCGGAATCAGGGAAATCAATGCCGTAGTAGCATGCATGGCGATGGGGCGGGCAACTGATGCGCAGATGCACCTCATTCGCACCTGCCTCGCGAAGGTTCACCACCCGCGCCTTTGCAGTCGTACCCCGAACGACGGAGTCATCCACGACGACGACTCGTTTCCCCTGCACTGACTCACCGATTAGATTGAGTTTCACCCGTACATTAAAATCGCGGATCAACTGTGTGGGCTGGATGAATGTGCGTCCGATATAATGATTGCGGACAAAAGCCGGGTCATAGGGAATCCCAAGCTCCTCTGAAAATCCAAGCGCGGCATAGATGCCCGAGTCGGGTACAGGAATCACCACATCAGCCTCGACGGGGTGCAATCGCGCAAGTTCGCGACCCATCTTGATTCGTGCCTTGCTGACCGTGACTCCTCGAAGACGGCTGTCAGGACGCGCAAAATAGACATACTCAAACACACAGAATGCCTCCCTAGCCTCTGTGAATGGAAACTCCGAACGCAATCCCTGATCATTGATGATGAGTACCTCTCCCGGTTCTATGTCGCGGACAAAGGTTGCCCCGATAAGATCAAAGGCGCAGGTCTCCGAGGAAAGAATCCAGCCATCACCCAGTTTGCCAAGAGAAAGAGGCCGCAGACCGTTTGGATCCCGGAGTCCGATGATCTCGTTTTCACCCATGACGACGACTGAAAATGCGCCTTCCAGCCGCCGGAGTGAGCCGATGGGCCCCCCCATCGTTTCATCAGGTTGGGCGAGGAGATGCAGGACAATCTCGCTATCAACGGTTGTCTGAAAAATGGAACCGCGAGTCTCCAACTCGTCACGCAGGGCCGCCGCATTGACGAGATTACCATTATGGGCGACAGCCAGTTGCCCGCGAACGGTATCGACACCCAAGGGTTGCGAATTGAGCAGGGTACTCGATCCTGTGGTTGAGTAACGCACATGCCCGATGGCTCGATGGCCACGAAGTGATTCAAGATGGGGGGGGTCAAATACCTGGGAAACCAGTCCCATTCCCTTGTGCAGAAAGAAAGGAGTTCCGTCCCCCAAGCTGGATGCAATGCCTGCGCTCTCCTGCCCACGATGCTGAAGTGCAAAAAGCCCGTAATAGGTCAGCAAAGCTGCATCTTTGTGGCCGTAAACGGCAAAGACGCCGCATTCATGTTTGGGACGGTTAGAGTCAGGCAAGAGAAAGAAATCGTGGAAGGCTCGGGAAGGCTTTGATGAGCCAACAATCTTTCACTTTTCTTTCCTGTCATCAACACACCATTTGAAAAAACGGTTGACCCTAGGAATGATTTTCCATTCCCTACACCGTTCCGAATTGACCACCTTAAGATAAACATCCGGTCTCTTCGGTACTATGCTTCCACTACTTTTCAATCGTCACATGTCTCCGGATGCCGCAGTGTCCGGAACCGTTCAGCTCCGTTCCGCTGCTTCTCCTTGGGTGCGTTTTACATGGAGAACCGACAGAGTCCCTGATTATGTGCCTACAGTTTCTTCTGAGCTCATCCGTCCCGCGATCAAGGAGGAATCGGCAAAAGTCATCGAGGTGATCTTAAACTCCCTCGCTCTGGATACATCATGGAACGGATCCTTTGTGAAGGTTGAGCAGTATCTCAGCGAAGCCGTCGGCCGCCTATTTAATCAGGATGAACCGCTTTGTTTCGTGATGCCAAAGGGAAATCGTCTCGTTGCCGCCTCCCTGCTTGATCCTTCCTCGGAGGCACCGAGTCAGCTCCTGAGTGGACCGGCAGTGCTTGCCGAGTATCGAAACAGGGGAATAGGGACAAGACTTTTGCATGCCTCCCTTGCAGCACTTCGTGACCGCGGGCTTTTCTCGGTGAGTGGGGTGACCCGTGCGGGCACTGTTGGAGCTCGCCATGTTTATACGAAGTTTGGGGGAATGTGCGAATTCGTTCAATTTCCTTCCCGGAGTGAAGTTCCTCAGGAAGCAAAAATTGAAAAATAAAAGTGCCTCGTCACCAAAGGGCTTGAATCCTGCCGATGAGTAGGGCAGCCTAACCAGTTCACTTTTGCCACTGCCTTGTGGTGTAACGGTAGCACAGCAGTCTCTGAATCTGCTTGTCATGGTTCGAATCCATGCGAGGCAGCCATCCCTGATCATCAAGGAGTTATGGCTAATAATTAGGGTAAGAAGGATAAAGTGGGAACGCGACCATCCGAGTTCTCCAAAGACCACGGAGGTCTTTAAGCGGTATTTGATGGCTTGCTTCATCGGGTTTAGTTCGGATTTCATCGCCTCATTGCTCGCCGATTCCCTTACTGCGTTTATTACCAACTCATTGCAAAGGAAGTCGTCGTCTTCCGTGTGCTTGATTGCAGACGCGATCCACTCTGGATTCGGAGTTCGCTCAAAATTAGTTCCTGAATTCAAGTAGAAGCAAGCCATTCCCTCGCGTGCCCGCCCTCTCTTCCTGTTCTATCTTTGACTTCTGAGCCGAGTTCGTAACGACTAAATGTAGGTGTGAACTGCGTAGTCTCTGGGATTGCCGTGATTCGCCAAGTATCATGACTTCTGAATTCCCTTTAACCCTGCACCGGGCGTGAGTAGCTGAGAACGCGTGCGGGAGGGAAGTTTTTGATGATGGTTTTTGCCGTATGGTGCTCATGAAAATGCTCTCTTACCAAACGACGGAAATTTACCGTGCTGGGATTCAAGGAGGAGAGCAGATAGGTGAAGGTGCGGAAGACTCCATCATGACGGAGGGCATCGCTCGTGGATTTTAATATTTTTCCCTGAAGAGCCGGAGGCATATTGGCGAAGGGAAGACCTGAGACAACAAACTTGGCTTTGCCTAGTTGATGATGGGCTAGAATGTCGGGGGTTTCTTCGGCTGTGCCATGGTGAAAGCGCATTCCAGGAAAGCGTCGCACCAGATTACGGTGAAGTTCTTGGTCAAACTCAATGCCAAGATATTCAGCACCGCGAGGCATGCGCTCTCTAAGGACGCTCGTGAAGGGACCGGTACCTGGCCCATATTCCACTACTACATCGCCGGATTGAATGGGGAGTTCGTGAACCATGGCCTCTCCCAAGTGTCGGGAACTGGGCCAGATGGAGCCGATCGAGCCTGGACGCGTTGCAAAACGGGAAAGAAAATGAAGGGCATCGCTCAGGCGATGGGGATGATGATGAAAATCTGAGGCGGGCATGAAGACATCAGAATGAAGGAATAAAGCCGCTGGATGAAGGGATTTTTTTCGGATTTATCGTTGGGGGCTTGCCGATAATGCCTTTGCTTGGCTTGATAAGGAGATGCTCGTTTCCCCCCGGTCGATTTGTGTGCCGATCATGACGGTCACGCTGACCATTTTACTCTCGGCATGCGGTTATCTGCCCACACCTGCCGCCACACCCGCGATTTATGAATCCAGACCACTTACGGTGGAGATAGGCAAGGCATCCTTTTACGGAGGAAGGTGGATCGGTAGACTGACTGCAAACGGGGAACATTACCATGCGGGTGACTGCACTGCCGCTCACAAAAAACTCCCATTCAATACAATGGTAAAAGTCACCAATCTCAAAAACGGAAAAAGCGTGATCGTTAGGATCAACAACCGAGGTCCCTATGCAAAGGGACGGATATTGGATCTGAGTGTCGTGGCCGCCAGAAAAATAGAAATGATAGGGGACGGGATTATTCCGGTTCGGGCAGAAGTTCTGAAGCGGATCGAAGTCATCACCAAGCCAAACCGTAGCTTCCGGGGTATGGAACCGGATCATGATGCCCGGTAGTTTGCTTTATTGAGAGCGGGATTTGGTCCTAGAGGCCGTTTTTTTCAGGGATCCGGCATTGGCGGCAATAAAATCGCGCACGGCCCTGACAACCACATCACTCAAAGTGACATCGAGATGATCTGCAATGGACTGGAGGTTGTTCTTTTCATCCGTGGGAATGCGGACTGTCATGATCCCGTCGCGACGCTTAGGCATGACTGTATCGTAAGGGTGTGTGTTCCCTTTTCAATTAGAAAAGGTGCGTTAAGGATCCGCTTGATAGAGTCCGGTCAAATTTCATTCATCTAATAGTTTCACTCGCAAGCACTGCACAATTTTTCAGCTTCCATTCCTTCTTCCTGCAGGATAGCCCATACGCTGCATGAAATGTGTTATTCTGGCAGGAGGGCTCGGCACCCGCATCAGCGAAGAAACCTCCTCACGACCCAAGCCGATGATCGAGATCGGAGGCAAGCCGATACTCTGGCATGTGATGAAGATCTACGCAGCCCATGGCATCTGCGATTTCATCATTTGCGCCGGGTACAAGGGTTATGTGATCAAGGAGTATTTCGCCAATTACTTCCTGCACATGTCCGACATCTCGTTTGACATGCGCAACAATAGCATGGAGGTGCACGAACGCCATGCCGAGCCCTGGCGGGTGACGGTGATCGATACGGGTGATGAGACACTTACTGGGGGGCGACTTAAGCGCGTAGCGCGTTATATCGGTGATGAGACCTTTTGCTTCACCTATGGAGATGGTGTGGGAAATATCGATATCACCAAATCGATTGCAGCTCATAAAGCCTCCGGAAAAAAAGCCACAATTACCGCAGTACAGCCTCCCGGTCGATTTGGCATGCTTGATATTGAAGGTAATCAAGTCGCTGGATTTCTGGAAAAGCCCGAGGGTGACGGAGGTTGGATCAACGGAGGATTTTTTGTTCTGGAGCCTGGCGTTCTTGATTACATCGATGGCGATACCATTCTTTGGGAACGGGAACCTCTCCAACGGCTTGCCAGGGAGGAAGATCTCAATGCCTACCACCACCGGGACTTCTGGCAACCGATGGATACGCTCCGGGAAAAACAGCTGCTTGAGGGGCTATGGGACTCGGGTAGGGCTCCGTGGAAAGTTTGGACGCCATAGCGTGCGGTTGATAGTTGTTGGTTGACTGTTGCCCATGGCTACCCTGACATCATTTGAAGATCTTGAGTGCTATCGGGCATGCCGCCGCTATAGGATCCATGTGGCCGCATTTTGCAAGTCACTCCCGCTCCCTGAGGAATTTCGACTGAAAAGCCAACTTTTACGGGCTACCAGATCAGTTACTGCAAATATTGCGGAAGGATTTGGTCGCCATCACCATCAGGAAAACCTCCAATATTGCCGCCAAGCTAGAGGTTCGCTCACTGAGACTCTGGATCATTTGAATGTGGGACTGGACGAAAAGCTGATGGATCAAGCAATGTACAAGGAGCTGAGATCAGAACAACAAACTGCGGCCCAGATCTTAAACGGCTATATTTCCTATCTGAAAAAAGCCACCCTCCAGAAGTGAACCAACAACTTTCAACCACCAACCAGGAACTTTTGACGAAAGCCTTTCTCGGCAAGCGTGTCTGGCTTTCGGGTCACACAGGATTCAAGGGATCGTGGCTCTCGCAGTGGTTGCTGGAACTTGGTGCGGTGGTGCATGGCTATGCACTCACTCCGGAAACGACTCCTTCGCTTTTTGAGCAGCTCGAATTGGCACATCGCATGGAACATGAGATCGCGGATATCCGTGATGCGGCTGCGGTTAAAAAATCTCTCCTCGACTTTCGGCCTGACTTTATCTTTCACATGGCGGCACAGCCGCTTGTGCGCCGCTCCTATCAGATTCCGGTGGAGACCTATGAGACAAATGTCAATGGCACCATCCATGTACTGGAAGCTCTTCGCAGCTACGCTGCGGAGTTATTGTTGCAAACTACCGCTTCCGAAAGCTCCAACCAACAACCAACAACCGACAACGATCAACGCCCCATCGTCGCTGTGATCGTGACGACGGACAAGGTGTATCAAAACCACGAGACAGGCCGGGCCTATGAGGAGAATGATTCGCTTGGGGGCCATGATCCTTACAGTTCGAGTAAGGCAATGGCAGAGATCGCGACTGCTGCCTACCGGAATTCCTATTTTCAAAACGGCACGGTACGAGTTGCCAGTGCACGTGCGGGGAATGTCATCGGCGGCGGTGATTGGGCCGAGGACAGGATCGTTCCGGATGCCATGCGTGCATTGAATAATGGAAATCCCATAGCAGTCCGCAACCCTTCGGCGGTTCGTCCCTGGCAGCATGTGCTGGAGCCACTCTCCGGATATCTGCAATTAGCCAGCATGCTGGCTTCTGAACAAACAACGCAGAACAAACAACAACCATCAATATCACCGCTCTGCTCCGCTTTCAACTTTGGTCCTGGTCCCGATTCAAATCGCACGGTAGCTGATCTGGTTACAGAGATCCTCAAGCACCGTAGTGGTGAATGGACTGATAAGAGCGACCCCAAAGCGGTTCACGAGGCAACACTCTTGAACCTCTCCATCGACAAGGCTCGTCTCATGCTCGGGTGGAATCCACGCTGGGGCTTTGAGGAGACGATCGCAAAAACAGTGCAGTGGTATGATCGCGTGAATGCCGGCGTTGTTACCCCGTTGGAAATCACTCGGCATCAGATCTCCGAATACAACAGATGAACAAATCCCTGCCTGAACTTAAAGCCGAGATTCTCCGTCTGACGCGAGAATACTCCATGCAGGCTCATGCCTCCAATCGCCCTGGCGATGATGACGCCCGCTCGGTTTTTGTTCCGGGTGAAACGGTGATTCCGTATGCAGGGCGAGTTTTTACGGAAGACGAGGTGGAGGCTGCTGTTGGAAGCACTCTTGATTTCTGGCTTACGCTGGGGCCTGAGGGAGAGGCATTTGAAAATGAATTCGCTGCGTTTCTAGGGGTGAAGCACTCCCTACTCGTCAATTCGGGCTCTTCGGCCAATCTCATTGCTCTTGCTACCCTAACGACGCACAAGCTTCCCGGGCATAAACGCATCCAACCGGGTGATGAGGTCATCACGGCGGCAGCCGGATTTCCGACCACCGTTGCTCCAATCCTCCAGATGGGTGCTGTCCCGGTGTTTGTCGACACTGATCCCGCTACGGCAAACATTTGCGCGGATCGGCTAGAATTTGCATATTCAAATGGTAAGACCAAGGCTGTGATGGTTGCCCACGCTTTGGGCAATCCATTTGACATTGCAAGCGTCCTTGAATTTTGCCGCAAGTATGACCTCTGGTTGATTGAAGATAACTGCGATGCACTTGGCTGCACATATTCATTACCTGTGGATCGTGCACGGGTGTTGGGATTGGATCATCTGCTTAAGTTGGCGGAGCAGAATAGTTGCTCGTTGTCGGTTGAAGGTTCTTTGTTCGAGCAGATCGGTCATCAGCAACTAAAAACTAACAACCAGAAACCAACAACTCTCTACAAGTTACCCGCTATTGTTGATGGCCAGCTTGTTGCCTATACTGGGAGTTTCGGTGACATCTCCACACAATCCTTTTATCCACCCCATCATTTAACCATGGGAGAGGGAGGTGCTGTTAACATCGTCTCTCGTCCGCCACTCAAGACCTATGCGGAAAGCTTCCGCGACTGGGGGCGCGATTGCTGGTGCCCCTCGGGCAAGGATGACACCTGCGGCAAACGCTTTGGGTGGAACTTGGGGGAATTACCCCAAAGTTACGACCATAAATACACCTACAGCCACCTCGGCTATAATATGAAACCCCTTGATCCCCAGGCCGCCATTGGCCGTCAACAGTTACGCAAGCTTCCCTCCTTTATCAAGGCCCGCAAGCAGAATTGGGAATATCTGCGTGCCGGGCTTGCAGATCTTGCGGAT
>CAIJRY010000144.1 GCA_903823215.1 uncultured Spartobacteria bacterium | reverse complement strand
TTGGGTAAGCCAGCACTCACGCCAAAAGGTACTAAAACTCTCCCTGCCTCGTTCAAAGCGCCCCTGGATGGACTCTATCTTCCGCCAAATCGACGACCGCCCGCCTCCATTCAATTACTCTACTGCATAATCCGGGTTTAAGTTTCTAGGTTGTTATTAGGCTGCCAATTATGAACATAATACTTTTATTAATAGCCGGAAACCATCATAAGTCTTGATATGTTTATACTAATTATAATTAATAATATCTGTTAAGAATAGACAGCCAAGCAGTACATTGGATAAGCATACAAATGATACTAACGCTAATAACTAAATATAGATATTCTCTTGATTGAGGTATATTGAGCTTTAAAAAAATACGCCGATACCCCTCGTAGGCAATGACAAGAGCAAACAGATAAGGACCAATAAGATAGCGCCCGTGAATCCCATACTGCATTACATAATAACCTAGAGCAATGACATATAGATATGCAGCAATGCTAAAAATATTTACGATCAAAAAAGTGTTTCCGTGTATGAGGTTAGCTTTATGTATGGATGAAAAACAGAGAGATCCGATTCCAATCACGCAAGCAAACCTGATAATGTTCATGAGAATCAAAGGCATTGGAGTATCCAACCACCCAAATACCCCCCAAAATGATTGCACAACCAGCCAATCTGGATTGTATGAAATAAAGCCCTTAAAAAAAGAGTGTAATACTCTAAACGCATAGACGAAAGCTGTAGACTCTGTAAATTCAGGAATACGAGCATTCTTAGAAAAGATTAAATAGATTATGCCGAGAATTACTAAAGAGACTAAAGATCTTTTGGCAACTCTTATAATGACACTACTTTTAATAAAAAATCCAATAATTAAAGCAGAATAAGACATTGCTATGATCCCTGAAGCTGCACCGATAATACTAACAAGTGTAACGCCAAGATATTTTAATGGAAAAGGCATACCTATCTTATTTATGTATGACTCAATCATAATTGGCATAATATGATAGTTTCCTAATATTAGACCAAAGCACTGCCAACTGATAAACATCGACCCAATAAGTCCAATTAAAAAAACGGACAGATTTTTAATATTATTATGAAGGTTATCTGATAATACACCTTTTATGACCCAAGTGCATGGAATTAACACTCCCCAGAATGCGATAACTAAAACACCACTATCGGCCGAGTAAATTGAAAGCATGATTCCAAAACCGGTTAAGACTCCACTTATTAAATTAAATTCCCTGCTATTACTATTTTCAACAGACTGCGCCCACAATACTGCTAGTGCTATTGACTGAATGATGCATCCTCCGATTAAAAATGGATAGTTAGACACACCAACTGAAAAAAAGGCCAAACTTGGTGTGCAAATCAAAGGAATTACCATAAAAAGTGAAATCCGTGCTGGATTCAATGCAAGACCGGCAAGCACAAGTGCAATACCAATACATAGGGATACAAAGAGGATATTAAAAGTCCTCAAAGCAAAAATTGCATTTCCTGAATTATTTTCATCTATATATTTACTTTCAATTTCCCAGAGTAACTTAGCTATCAAGGAGCGGTTTAGGTTTGTAAGACATACATTTTTGTCCCATTTTTCCCTCGTTGGATTCGCAACATCTCGAGAGGAAAACTTTTCGTCAGTTTGAAAATGTATTCTTTCAAAATGTCCGTTGTTAGCAGTTTTTAATGCATCATCAGAAAGATTAGGCTTATTAATAACATTAGCATACGTTAGAAAATGATTAGGTTCATCTGGAGTCTGAAATGGAGGTATTATGACTACATAAACCATACCTAAACTTAGAAAAAGAAGACTTGTGCCTGCAGCAATCCAAAGTCCGCATTGTTTTGTTGATATTTTCTTGGATGTCTGCATCCAAGAAATGACTCCCAATATCCAGGTTCCTACTGCACCGAAAACCCATAAATATACATTCCAATATCCGCCTGTACCCCATCCCCAAGTGTAGGCTATCATCTGAGCCCTTGAGAGTATCTCCCCATGTGCACTGATATTATACCATCCGAAAACGCTCGCCACACCTGGCTTTCCCTCTCGAGAAGTTGTGTGCATCCACAGGAGCCTTGATGCGGGCTCGCCCCCTGAGAACAGTCCCATCACAGCCAGAGCAGGAGCACCTCGGCTGATGATATTTACCACGACATTTTGACTTTCTTGGGTTGATGAAGGAATCGGGGAGGAGCTGCGTTTAAACATCAAAACACGGTTCTCTTGAATGAGTGCTCCATGTCTTGCAAGGTATCTTGCCGTGATTTTTCCAGTCGCCTTTTCCACAAAAACGATCTCTGCGGAGATAATTTCTGCAGGTGTCCAATTACATACCATGAGCAGCCCGATTTTTTCTGACTTCAAAAGAGGGCCGGCGGTATCGCTTTCCAGAAGTATGGAGTGGTGATTCACGCCATCCTGTGAATCAATCGGCTCAAACCCCAGTGCCATCTTATTCCTGACCGCATCCGAAGCGGTATCTTCCGAGGACTGAATTTCAAAAAATGCCTCCGGGCGGTCACGCGACCCCAGGCTTCTGAGCGAAATGAACAAATATGCGAAGCCTAGTACAGAGATCAAGGCTATCAGCCTGATCAGCACATTGCGGAAATTCGCATTCCGCAGATTCAGTGCGGATTTGGCATAGGCCATGACAGTCATAAGGTAAAAACCAGTCGTTAATCTTTCCAGACCTGATACTCGCGGACCCTTGCGGCAAGCCAGGATTTAACCATATCGGGTTCTGGAGCATCCATCTCCTCGATGAACCTCTTGAGGTCGTCGATCACCGCAACCTTTGTCAAGCTTTCGTCCTCCCTCAGAATCAGGATTTTTGGATGACTTGTCCGCCCGACATTTTCCTTTTCGTGAATTGGCTCTTCAAAAAGTTTTTCACCGGGGCGGAGTCCTGTAAACTCAATTTTGATATCCTTTTCGGGCTTGAACCCAGAGAGTTCTATCATCTGGCGCGCAAGGTCAACAATTTTTACGGGCTCGCCCATATCCAAAACAAAAACTTCGCCTCCTTCCCTAGCCTGCAATGCGCTTTGAAGAACAAGGCCCACTGCTTCAGGGATGCTCATAAAATACCTGGTAATATCCGGATGCGTCACCTTGATCGGGCCGCCCGCACTGATCTGATTCCTAAAGATCGGAATGACACTGCCGGAGGACCCGAGCACATTCCCAAAACGAACGGCTGAAAACGATGTTCTAGGATTGAGCTGTTGGATTTCAGCAATCACCAACTCGGCTAGCCTCTTGGTGGCCCCCATCACATTCGTCGGATTGACGGCTTTATCTGTGGAGACGAGAACAAACTTCTCCGCACCGAATTCTGCTGCCAGATGGGCTACTATAAATGTTCCGAAAGCATTGTTCAGCACCGCCTCGATCGGCTGGCTTTCCATCAACGGAACATGCTTGTGCGCGGCAGCATGAAAAACAATATCTGGGCGATATCGCTTAAATATTTCCTTCATTCTTTTTTGCTGTGTCACGCTTGATGCGAGAGAGTTAATTTTCAGCGCGGGGTATGAGGCGCGTAGCTCTTGTTCAATGAGAAATAGCGAGGGTTCGCTCCGCTCCACAAGAAGGAGCCTCGCCGGATGGTGGGACGCAACCTGTCGGCAGAGTTCGCTGCCAATGCTGCCGCCACCCCCAGTTACCAAAACGGTTTTCCCTCCAAGAAGTTCCCGGATCCCCACTTCATCCAGTGCCACAGGCTTTCTTCCAAGGAGATCCTCGGGCTCGACATGCCGGAGGTGGCTGACGGAAACATGTTTGTGAAGGATCTGTGTCACGGAAGGGAGGATATCATGCTCGATGCCCGCTATATTAAGCATCTCCACCGTCTCGCGGATAACCAAAGGCGTAGCAGTTGGCATTGCAATGATGACTCGAGAAATATTTAATTTTTCTATTAGCTGAGGAAGGTCGGTGCG
The DNA here is from genome assembly GCA_903823215.1 of uncultured Spartobacteria bacterium. Taxonomy (GTDB): domain Bacteria; phylum Verrucomicrobiota; class Verrucomicrobiia; order Chthoniobacterales; family UBA6821; genus UBA6821. Next base: position 3,845 of record CAIJRY010000144.1, on the reverse strand, counting down.
CCCTCCCTCAATTTTTCGGCCATGAAGTGTTCCTCCAACCTTTGATTTATCGTCATCAATAAAGCAGATAACATCCAATCCAAGCCCTGGCTTGGATTGGATTTCACGGAGCAAAATAGAGCCGGCAGAACCAGCCCCTATAATTGCAACCCTCTTGCGTTGCCTCATGTTTGAAGTGGGGGCCACCATGACAAACTGCTCCCGGTAAATACGCATCCCGGTTCGCAGGCTGACGAGTCCGGTTGTTGAGATCACAAAATCGGTAAGAATAACGCCTCTAGGAACGATTAAGTAACCCCTGCAAATATACCAAACTAGCATGGCTATAAATGTAGAGATTCCCATAGCCACTATTACTCTCTTGGCATCGGATAGGCTAAAGAATGTTAACATAGTGCGGAATTGACCAAATATCAGTAGCGCTCCCTGTTTTAGTGGAAGCAGCCACAGCATGGTCACTTTGAATCCAGCCCACTGCTCGGCTGGAATCATAAAATCAAAGCGGAGAAGTACACTAGCCCATAAACACAACGAAATGAATAGGACATATGTGCAGATGAGCAACAGATGACGAGAAATTTTGTGAATATGTGTTAAATGCCTCATGTTATGCTGACCAACCTTAGTGAGAAACTCCATCTCTCGAGAAGACTCGAATGACTGTGAGCCCCAAGATTTGCAGATCAAGGAGAAATGATTGATGCTGTAAATAGAATGCGTCGTAATCGACTTTTACAGCAATGGGCAGTTCATCCCGGCCGTTCACCTGGGCCCATCCAGTGATTCCTGGAAGCAATGAGTCCACTCCGGCATGCGTTCTTAAAGAAATGAGATCATCCTGATTGAAAAGGGCCGGTCTTGGGCCAACTAAAGACATTTCCCCTTTAATTACATTAATAAGTTGAGGCAGTTCATCCAAACTGGTTTTTCTCAAAAAACCTCCAAGCGGTGTCAGGAAGGCCGCAGGGTCTGACATCAAATGAGTTGCTACCTGAGGCGCATCCATCCTCATTGTTCTAAATTTGTACATCACGAAATAATTATTTTTACGCCCGACTCGGGTCGTCTTAAAAAGAATAGTCCCTGGTGATGTAATACGCACGGCCAATGCCAAGCCAAGAAGCAACGGCAAGGATATCGCCAGAAGACTTGCCGCTACTATGAAATCGATTAGACGCTTCATTTGTGGGCTTCTGATTTTTCAATACAATTTTTTATCAAACTAAAGAATAGCTCTTTGATTCTGTTTGCAGAAAATTCACATAGAACTCTTTCTCGGCCCCTGAGGCCTAGTTCACGACATTTTCCCGGACTGCTAAGCAATTCGGAAAGACATTCCTTGATGGCCTGAATATCTCCGGGTTCGTGCAGCAGGCCGGTTTCCCCTTCAACCACGGCGTCGGTAATCCCGTATATTCTCGAGGCGACGGATGGGAGGCCGATGGCAGCTGCTTCGATCAGCACATTTCCAAATCCCTCTCTGTAACTGGGAAGACACAGGATATCGGATGCTGCCATATACTTCTCGACAGCAGATGTGTAGCCGATGGGGTGAATGTTCACCTCAGTTACATTTTTGAGAAGCCCTTCCTCGTCAGGCCCGACGAGAAGAAGATGAACTGAAGGATGGCTCTCAAGCAGTAAAGAAAACGCACTGAGAAGATCTTCCACTCCTTTGTCCCTTTTCATTCTTCCGATAAAAAGAAGGCATATTGCATCAGCAGGGATTGACAGCGCCAAGCGTATTTCTCTCCTGACATCTGCATCATAAGTGAATTTTACGAGGTCAACACCACTGACCGATCCACTACCCAGAACATGAAGTTTGCCTGATTCGGAAATATTCTGCGAAACAAGAAACTTTTTTTGTGACTGACTATCTGCCAGAAGGGTGGTGGCACATTTTGCCAAGACTTGATCCAGGGTTTTGAGCATCAGTCGTTTTACTCCCTTGGCTGTAGCCCAGACCTGCCCCGTAAAATAGTGAATACGCACAGGGACATTTGCCAATCTGGCGGCAACCATGCCGAGGAGACCAGCTTTGGGTGTAAAGGAAATCACAGCCTTAGCCGGCTGACTCCGAAAAATTCTTACCAAACTGAAGAGCGCCAGCAAATCATGCCACGGTGCGATTTCTCGTCTCATGGCAATATTCACGACCTCAAAATCGTCCGAGGGACGAATTGGAAACTCCGATTCTTCCATGTTTACGCAAACTAGAATCCTAAACTCTCGGGATATTCTGTGGAGATGTCCCAGCAAAAAAGCGTTCAAGCAGTAAGGACTGGTCATGACGAAAAAGAGGAGCGGTTTCGTATCCTTGGATTGCAGATCCGGCTCTTTTCCATGTTGTTCAGAGCTCATTGTTGATGAATATTCGTTGGACTTGCACAGACCTGATGAATAGCCGAACGACTGCCACACAGAGGCCACCCGGCTAAGAGAGAACGAAACCGGTCTGCGTGGAAGCGAGCTGTATTATTGAGAATGGCATACCTCCTCTTGTTGAACGATTGAATCCCGATGGCTGAACCTAATCCTGCTAAATTTTTAAGAATGCAATCTGGGATACGCCTGCAGGGTTGTGAAATACTCAAAGATCTTTCAATAATTTCGATCACTTCGTTGAGGAAAATATCATCAGATAAAATCAATTCCCCATGTAATCCATCATGAAGCGATGGGTGACAAAAATGCAGAACCGCAGCAGCCACATCATTTACATGAATCATATTCAAACAGGCATCCTCCCTGAATTCAGGACGAAACCCATAACTGACGAATTTTGCAAAAAGCCGTAGTGGACTCCCTTTCATTCCCAGGCCAGCAATCATTGTCGGGCGAAGAATAACATAAGAGTTACATCCGTTGATTACCTCCTGATCGGCAAGCCATTTGGATTTTTCATATTCCGTGATCTGCTCGCATAGCGTGCTCTCGGTCACAACGCTCCGATAATCATTCCTGTAAACCCCCGCGCTGCTGATTTGAATCCACTTGGCGGCGCGATGCCCTATTTCAGAAAGAAGATTTCGTGTCCCCACATGATTTACACTCAGGCAATCCTTCTGTAGCGTTCCGGCCGCATGGATCACAATATCAAATTCCTGCGATCTGGAGAATGCCTTCCTGAGCAACTCTGGATTTGTTAGATCGAATTGGACAAAGTCTCCACTCCAGCCTAGGGGGGCGCATCTCCCTCCCAATGTGATCGAATAGCCGGCCTGAAGTAGATGCTGCAATACGACCCGCCCAAGAAATCCATTGGATCCCGTTAAAAGAACCCTCTTCGTAGATACCACTGTCTTCATTTTTGCCCTGCATACCACCCATGCAGCATGAGAATATTCCAGAGCTGGTAGTGCCAGTTTCTGTCACCTGCAATGTGCTGATCCCATTTTGATCGAACAATTTTTGGGTTTACCAAACCCGCCTCCTCCAACTTCTTTTCATCCAGAATATCTTCCGCCCAATCACGAAGGGGCCCCCTCAGCCATGTGGCGATTGGCACGGCGAAGCCTTTTTTCGGACGATTCACCAGATCATTCGGCAGGTAGTTCCGGAGAAGTGTTCGCAAAAGTTTCTTGCCCGTATTCGTTTGGCAATTCATCGAGAGTGGCAGGGTCCATGCAAACTCCACCAGATTGTGATCCAAAAGGGGCACTCTCGTCTCCAGGGAAACGGCCATCGCCGCACGATCCACCTTACAGAGAACATCGTCGGGGAGATAGGTCATCCCATCAAAGGCCATGAGGCGACTTCGCAGATCAGGCAGTTTTGACAGATCCTTGAGTCTTGTTAAAAAGTCCGAAGAGGGAAGATGCTCGCTGACTTTCTCTTCGGTT
>CAIJRY010000143.1 GCA_903823215.1 uncultured Spartobacteria bacterium | reverse complement strand
TCCTGTTTTCCAATGTTCAATTATCTATCAACACATGATTTATCCCTTCACTCAATCGTGGCTTCCGGAGCCTGAAATCGGTTTTCATGCCGGATCGGTCGAGATTGTGTGGAACGATGGAGTTCTTCTTTTTCAAGCCGAGCTACAGCAGCCACTTGTCTCCACCCGTGCAACAGCTCATCAGCAACGCCTCTGGGAGTTGGGCGATGTCGTGGAGTTTTTCGTCCAGAAGACTGGCGATTCCGGCTACCATGAATACCAGATCGCTCCGAATGGCATGATGCTGGCCCTGCATTATCCCGACAGCAAATCTGTTGTGTCAGTCAGAAATGGAGAACGGAGAATGGAGGAGTATCTTTCGCCTCTACCAATTGGAAATGCTGCGCTGACTCACTCCGGGTGGTCTGCTTCCCTGATCATTCCCGTAGCCGGACACAGAATGCGCCTCAACTGCGGACGCTACGATTACAGTATGGGACCCTCGGCGATCATCTCCAGCACCTCGCATCTGACACAGCGTGACTTTCATCGTCAGCAGGATTGGCGGGAGATCGTTCTCGTGGAAGAGTAAGTCATATGGCCACTCGCCGCCCTTTCCGCAAAAAACTCTCCAATGAACCACTTCCCGGCGGGCCGGAGGACGCCCTGAGTGGACAGGTCGAGCGGGTTACCTTTCATAATGAGGAGAACGGCTTCTGCGTGCTGAAAGTCAAGGTGCAGGGGCGTAAAGAGCCGGTTTCCGTCCTCGGTTCCCTCCCCTCCGTCGCTGCCGGAGAGTGGATCACGGGACAGGGAACATGGGAGCAGGATCGCGATCATGGCGTCCAACTCCGCGCCCACACGCTCAAGACACAACCGCCGACTTCTCTGGAAGGGATCGAGAAATATCTCGGCAGCGGGATGATCAAAGGGATCGGGCCGGTCTATGCCACGAAGTTGGTGAAAAAATTTGGCGAGCAGGTCTTTGAGATCATCGAAAATCAGTCGAAGCGACTGGAGGAGGTCGATGGTATCGGACGGGAGCGCCGACAACGGATCAAGGATGCCTGGGCCGAGCAAAAGGTGGTGCGGGATATCATGCTCTTTCTTCATGCCCATGGTCTCGGAACAAATCGGGCAACAAGAATTTATAAAACCTATGGGGGGGATGCGGTTGAACTGATCAGGGCCGATCCTTATCGGCTTGCCCGGGATATTCACGGGATCGGATTCCAATCCGCCGACAGTGTTGCGGAAAAACTTGGGTTTGCAGCCGACTCATTGCTCCGCGCTCGCGCTGCGCTGGAACATCTTCTAAATCAGGCTACCGGCGAGGGACATTGCGGGCTTCCGAGGCGTGAACTTCTGGAGGGTGCTGCACGCTTGCTAGAAGTGGATGAAGGGATCGTTCAAGAGGCCTATGCACGCCATCTCAAGGATGAACAGATTCTCACCGAACAGGTTGAAGGGGAGGATTTGGTCTTTTTACCTCATCTTAAGGAAGCTGAGGAGCGTATAGCCCGCCAGCTTCGTCGCCTCGCAGAGGCACCGCAACCGGCTCCAGGGATCGATGCAACCAAGGCAATTCCCTGGGTTGAGGAAATGACGGGTAGAAAACTCTCACCAAGTCAGCATCGGGCACTCACGACGGCCTTGCGTAGTCGCGTAGTGGTTATCACCGGTGGTCCCGGCGTCGGTAAGACAACACTCGTGCAGTCTCTGCTCAGGATCCTCACGGCAAAAAAACTTCATTGCATCCTCGCCGCGCCGACTGGCAGGGCGGCCCAACGACTGGCTGAGGCATCAGGACTTGAGGCATTGACAATTCATCGTCTGTTGGAATTTCAGCCGGGTCGTGGGGGATTCCAACGCAACGCTACAAATCCTCTGGAGGGAGATGTGGTCGTGGTGGACGAGATCTCAATGGTCGATGTCCCCCTGATGAGCCGCCTGCTCGATGCCCTGCCCCGCAAAGCCCGTCTGATTCTTGTCGGGGATGCCGATCAGCTTCCCAGTGTCGGCCCGGGACTTGTGCTTGGAGACATCATCCGTAGCGGACTGGTTCCTGTCGTTCATCTGACAGAAATCTTCCGGCAAGCCGGTGATAGTCGGATCATCAGCGGGGCACACTCCATCAATCAGGGAAAAATCCCGGACATCATGGAGTCAGGGAAAGATTCGGACTTAGTCTTTATCGACAGGGAGGATCCCGAAGCGTGTGCCGACACACTGGTGACCATGGTCCGCGACAGACTGCCGAAACATCTTGGGATCGATCCGGTTGAGGACATTCAGATATTATCCCCGATGCATCGTGGGAGCCTCGGTATCCGGGAACTCAACATCCGTCTTCAGGAAGCCCTCAACCCACGGAGCGACTACCGAGGGGAGCAACAACTCTATGGCAATCTCTTCCGCGTGGGGGACAAGGTCATCCAGACATCCAATAACTATGACAAGGAAGTCTTCAACGGCGATATCGGTCGCATCCGTTTGATGGATAAGGAGGAAAAACAACTTCTTGTTCGCTTCGGCAAACGGGAAGTCGTTTATGAATTTGGGGAATTGGATGAGCTGGAACTCGCCTACGCCATCACGATTCACAAGAGTCAGGGCTCAGAATTTCCCGTCGTTGTGATCCCTCTTGCCATGCAGCAATTTCTATTGCTTCAACGCAACCTCCTCTACACGGGCGTCACCCGAGGCAAGCGAATGGTCGTGCTGATCGGTCAGAAGAAGGCTCTTGGAAAAGCCATCCGAAACGAATCGACGCGCCATCGACACAGCGGACTCTTACAGCGACTCAAAAGTTGACCCTTGATCAGCAGTTATCTTCTGATTTCTGACTGCCTCACGCTGCCTGCGCCAGCACCTCTGGATTGTATTTTTCCCGCTTGTTCAGTGCCCGGCGCATTTTACTCAGAGCAATATTCTGAAGCTGGCGGATTCGTTCACGGGTGACTCCGAATTTCACACCAACCTCCTCAAGGGTAATCGGTTCAGATCCATCGAGACCGAAACGGGCATTAATAATCCTGCGTTCACGATCATCGAGCTGGTCAAGCAGATCGCCCACCTCTTCCTGCATATTCTTGTCGCGTAGCTGCTCAAAGGGATCGACAGCCATCTCATCTCCGACGAGATCCCCGAATTCCGCAGAATCATCATCTCCGACGGGAGCATCCAGAGAAGCAGGCCTGATTGACGCCTGCTTCAGCTTTGTCACCTTAGAGACCTTCATCCCCACTTCCTCGGCAATTTCCTCGTCTGTCGCCTCTCTACCCAGTTCGTCACTGAGACCGGCACCGACACGACGGATTTTGGCGATCTTATCCACAAGATGAACTGGCAAGCGAATCGTCTTTCCTTGGTTGGCCAGAGAGCGCTTGATCGATTGTTTGATCCACCAGGAACCATAGGTCGAGAGCTTGCCTCCCTTTGCCGGGTCAAAGCGTTCGACAGCCTTCACCAGCCCAATGTTTCCCTCCGAAATCAGGTCAAGCAGGGGAAGTCCCAGATTGGCATAGTCTCTGGCTATCTTCACGACGAGACGGAGGTTTGCACGAATCATTTCAGCCTTGGCCGCCTTGTTTCCCTTTTTAATTTTTGCAGCAAGAACAACTTCTTCCGCCGCAGTAAGCAAGGGGTATTGCGCGATCTGGCGTAGGTAGAGCTGCAATCCTGAATCTGTATCTTCGTATGACATGACCGTATGAAAGTTAAGGCTATCTTTGTGTTCTGTTTGACAGGGCGGACATCGTGTGTGTTCGAATTCTTTTCAGGAATTTCCGTTCCCCTGTTTACAAAAGAGTTCCTGCGTGTGATGGATCTCCGATGATAACCCGTGTATTTTCAGCTGCTCTGGTCGGTGTGGATGCCACAGAGATAGAGATCGAGGTCAATACGGGCCCGGGCGAACCAAGCATTATTGTCGTGGGATTGCCAGATACGGCCGTCAAGGAGAGCAAGGATCGCGTGATCGCCGCACTCTCCAACAGTGGTTACCGATGGCCCCGCAAACGCACCACGGTCAACCTTGCTCCTGCTGACATAAAAAAACAGGGCCCCAGCTTTGATCTGCCCATCGCCCTTGGAATGATCGCCACAGATAGGGAGGAGGATTTGTCCAGACTGGCACGCTGCACGGTTGCAGGAGAACTCGCCCTAACCGGCGAGGTCAGACCGATCAAAGGAGCTCTTCCCCTGACCTTGGAAGCCAGAGCTCGAGGCAAGAAAGCGATTCTCCTTCCTCTTGCCAATGTCCGCGAAGCCTCAATCGTTCAGGGGATCGAAGTCTATGGGGTAAAAAATCTTCGTGAAGCTTATGAATTTCTGTCCAAGGCGGCAGAACTTTCTCCCGCGACGCATGACTCCCTGCAAATCCAGATGATGGATCGAGGCTTCGATGTCGATTTCTCGGAGGTCAAGGGGCAGCATCAGGTCAAAAGAGCCATCGAGGTTGCCGTCGCTGGAGGTCATAATCTTCTACTTCTCGGACCTCCTGGCTCAGGCAAGTCGATGCTCGCCAAGCGCATCTCGACGATCATGCCCCCAATGACGCTCGAAGAGGCCATTGAGACAACAACGATTCATAGTGTTTGCGGACTCTTAAACACCGGAGAATCCCTTGTGATGCATCGTCCCTTCCGTGATCCCCATCATACGATTTCAGACATCGGCTTGCTTGGAGGGACAACCAACATCACACCCGGCGAAGTCAGTCTCGCCCATCACGGGATACTTTTTCTTGATGAGCTTCCTGAGTTTCACCGCTCCACGCTGGAAGTGCTCAGGCAACCGCTGGAAGATGGGAAGGTTGTGATTTCAAGGGCTTCCGGGACGATGACCTTCCCGTGCGCCTTCATGCTTGTCGCGGCAATGAATCCCTGTCCCTGTGGATACTATGGTGATCCCAAACGGGAGTGCCGGTGTTCTCCCGCCCAAGTTGATCGGTATCGCCAGCGCATCTCCGGCCCGTTGCTTGACCGTATCGATCTTCATGTCGAGGCCCCCGCAGTGGAATACAAGGAACTTTCCAACACGATTCCAGCAGAATCTTCAGCATCGATCAGACAACGCATCCTTGAGGCGCGATCACTTCAGCAACAACGCTTTGCAAAAAGCCGCAAAACCTCCTGCAACGCACGAATGAGCCATGCTCAATTAAAAGCGCATTGCCACCTCGACACCGCCGGAAATGAGTTACTCAAAGCCGCCATGACCGATCTTAATTTCAGCGCCCGCGCCTACGATCGAATCCTGAAAGTATCTCGCACCATTGCTGATCTTGCGGCAAAGGAAAGCATCGAACCGGATCACCTACTGGAAGCCCTCAGTTACCGCAATCTGGATCGTGCTGTTTGGCACTAGTTTGAGCCAAAAGAACTAACTGCTCGACGAGGAAGATTCCATTTTCTGAAACAGCTTCATGGCATTTCTGGTTGCGTCCAATTCCCGAATCTTTCAGGCTGTGAAACTCCATCATGAACGACACGATTCTTGTTACCGGCGGCGCCGGATTCATCGGCGCAAATTTTGTTTTGGACTGGATTCGTGAAATCGGCACTTCCGTCGTCAATCTGGACAAGCTGACCTATGCCGGGAATCTGAAGACTCTCGCTTCACTTGCATCCGACTCGAGGCACATCTTTGTGCAGGGGGACATTGGAGACCCTGCCTTACTTGCTGAGCTGTTCTCTAGTCACAAACCGCGCGCAATCGTAAATTTTGCTGCAGAGTCGCATGTTGATCGCTCTATTCATGGGCCAAGGGACTTTATCAAGACAAATATCACAGGAACCTTTGAGCTTCTGGAATCAGTCCGTACTTATTTTAATAATCTGGATGCACCCGAGAAGGAGTCTTTCCGTTTTCTTCATGTCTCTACGGATGAGGTTTACGGATCGCTGAAAAAGGATGATCCAGCCTTTCTTGAGACCAATCCCTACGAGCCGAATAGCCCATACTCCGCTTCCAAAGCTGCCAGCGATCACCTCGTGCGCGCCTATCACCACACCTATGGCCTGCCGGTTCTTACCACTAATTGTTCCAACAATTACGGTCCTTATCAATTCCCAGAGAAACTGATTCCCCTGATGATCGTCAATGCGATCAGTGGCAAACCTCTCCCGATCTACGGTGATGGAAAGCAAATCAGGGATTGGCTCTATGTCTGTGATCACTGCTCCGCTATCAGGCGCGTGCTGGAATCCGGAAGACTTGGAGAGACCTACAATATTGGCGGGTGGAATGAAAAACCCAACATTGAGATCGTGCATACGATCTGTGACCTGCTAGATGAAATTCGCCCCAAAGCAGATGGAATCTCCTATCGAAGTCTCATCACAACGGTCATCGACAGACCTGGACATGATCGCAGATACGCCATTGACGCTGGGAAAATAGAGCGGGAACTTGGGTGGCGACCCGAAGAGACTTTTGAGACAGGAATCAGAAAAACCGTCTCTTGGTATCTTGATCATCAGGCATGGGTTGCCGATGTCCAATCCGGTGCCTACCGTGACTGGGTGGAGAAAAACTATTCAGGACGCACTATTTAGACTCAGATTAGAAATGGATTACGCCGACCTTCCTGTCCTCACGCCACGCGAGGAAGCGGAACAGATCCTCAAGGATCATCACGGTAATTATCCGGTCTGCCTGAGTGTTATCATCGAGCAGTTCACCAAACTTCAGAATCGTAGTCAGATCCTGCTGACCGTCGCCACAATCGCCCTCACGGTCACAGGGTTTTCCGGTTCTAAGATCGCTGCCACGGGAACAATCCCCCGTCTTCTGATCGTCACGGGGCTGATCTTTGTCCTGAGCGGAATCATTGTGCTTCTCTGCCAGACACTCACCCTCAAATGGGCGACACAAATTCGCCTTTCCTCACAGGAGGAGACGCTTGCCGCCATTCTGGAGCACCGTAACAAGAAGACCCATACCTACAGCGTGGCGTTGCTGCTTGTCGTCACAGGGCTTTCCCTGTTTGTTGCGAGCATCGCATTCTACTTGCTCATCGGAAAAATAATCTAGGAATGGAGATTTCTAGCCTTTTCTTCCAAAACCTAGAAAGCGACCGAAACCACCCTTTTTGGGAGCATTTTTAGCCTCCCCACTCTGGGATACTTCGCGCGGTTTGCCTGATTTTTTCTTCTCGGAGAAATGAGCATGGCGGGGCTGTTGAGGTCCCTGCACGGAATCGTGGCGCGGCGTCCGAATCTCACCCGGTTTTCTTGCTGGACGACGAGGCCCGGATCCAGATCCTCTCCCCTCTTCTCTCGGATGGGCTGCTGCGTTGTAATCAAACCCTTCAGCCTTGAGACGTGGAACGCTACGGCGCGAAAATCGCTCCAGTGCCCGCAGTGCATCCTCGTCCTCTCGGGTGACAAAACTGATCGCATCACCTGCGGACTTTGCCCGTCCGGTGCGTCCGATCCGGTGAACATAATCTTCGTGATTTGGAGGAAAATCAAAATTGATCACATGGGAAATGCCATCGACATCAATACCACGTGCCGCAATATCCGTGGCTACGAGCACACGGACTTTACCCTCCTTAAACTCCGTCAGTGCCCGAAGGCGTTGATTCTGAGAACGGTTGGAGTGAATGGTTGCCGTGGTGATCCCTGCAGCGATCAACCTCTTGGCGATCTTGTCGGCACCGTGTTTTGTTCGTGTGAAAACAAGCACCATCGTGAGATGGTCGTGCTGAAGCAGATGCTGCAATAGCGGAACCTTGAGATGAGGGGTAATTTCATAGACTGCCTGAGCAACAGTCTCCGCCGGATTAGATCGGCGGCCGATCTCAACGGTCTCCGGCTCATGGAGAAACTCCCCGGTCAGTTTCTCAATCTCACGGGAAAGCGTGGCAGAGAAGAAAAGGGTCTGCCGTTTTCTTGGCAGGAGCCGGACAATCTGTCGGATGGCGGGAACAAAACCCATGTCTAGCATTCGATCCGCCTCATCAAGGACAAGAAACTCGATTCCGGCAAAGGCTTTCTCCCGTCCCCTGATGATATCAAGCAAACGGCCCGGCGTCGCAACGACGAGATCAACACCATGCTCCAGCGCCTTGATCTGAGGTTTTTCACTCACTCCTCCATAGATGGTGGCGACCGTGAGAGGGAGATGCTTGGCATAAACGCGAACATTTTCTTCGATCTGGACGACCAATTCACGCGTGGGAGCGATCACCAGGGCACGGATTCCCCGTGAGGATGCAGTCGAGAGAACCGACAAAATAGGCAGAGTGAAAGCGGCGGTTTTTCCCGTACCGGTCTGGGCAATGCCAATGAGATCCCTCCTTGCAAGAACGAAAGGAATGGCTGAGGACTGAATTGGGGTGGGCTCGGTATAACCGGTTTCCTGAACTGCTTTCAGGATGGCCTCATTGAGGCCGAGTGAGCGAAAAGGCATAAGAGAACTATATTATGGTACTGTGCGTCCACAATTGCACGGAATTAAGGAAACTCTCTGTCCCTCCCTCTGACTAGATGCGTCCTGGCTGCGTGACTAATTGGTCTGTGCAGGGACCGGAGGCGCAGATTCTTTTTCAAGCTTTGCATCCTTAGCCTGCTTGCATTCCAAGAGGATGAAGATCACGAGAAAAATCACCAGCGCCAAAAAAATATAAAGAAAGTTTTTACGATCTTGCGAGTTCGCAAAGAATTTACGCTGCTTTCCGTCGGAGTTCAAAGAGGGGTCATCTCTAAATCCATGATTGATCACGACGCCCGGAGACTTGGGGATATTCAATATGGCCTCACCGGACGAATTCTCGCTATCGGGTGAATGTTCGGAAGATTTTGTCATGATCAGCGTTGATATCGGGACTTCAAAGAGTCTATCAAGAATTGCAGATTAATTTACTGACCCTTGTTTTTTTCCAATTCGTCTCTCAATTCGTGAAGTCTCTCCTTGG
>CAIJRY010000142.1 GCA_903823215.1 uncultured Spartobacteria bacterium | reverse complement strand
TGATGATCGGGAATAACCAGCAGGGAAGTCACTGAAACACCGGCGCCGGCCAGATCCTTGAGCATTTCCTCGACTATTCCTCGGGTGACTGTGGAGACATCATGAATCGAGACAACCAAGGATGGAAAAGAAGATGTTTTTTGTCGTGCAGTTTGCATTGGCCCCATCATGTGTTATCTGGAATAGTCCATAAGATACCACAATGCCAGACGAGACACCCGACTCCCAAGAGAGCCCTTCATCGAAACAAAAACGCACTCCCCGTGAACCGGGAAGTCAGGAACCCCAGTTCAACTGGAGGGGATTGCTGTTGTTTGCCATTGCCTTCGCATTGATCGGCGGGGCCTTTCTATTCCGAGAATCAGGTCTCGTCGCAACCGAGGAAATTACCCTTCCCCGCTTCGAATCCCTGCTCAAAGAGGGAAAAATCATCTCCACCCAGGAGAAACCGATCGATCTTATTGTGGAGGAGGGAAGTAACACCCAAACCCTCTCCGGCTACTATAGGAAAGTTCTCCCCCCCGCCACGGAACCGGTTCCGACTCCCTTCAAAACCGTTGTCTACATGCCATTCAACGGTGGCACTCTGGAAAAGGATCTCGCCGCCTACGGCATCACTCCCAATATCCGGCGTGAATCGAACATGGTGGCCTCGACCATTCTGAACATCCTGCCGATCGCACTCTTTCTGGTCGTGCTCTATTTCTTCTTCCGCTCCCAGATCAAGATGGCCGGCAAGGGGGCCATGAACTTCGGCAAGAGCAAGGCCAAGATGCTTGCCCGTGAGAAAAACAAGATCACCTTCAAGGATGTCGCGGGAGTCGAGGAGGCCAAGGACGAGGTTCAGGAACTGGTGGAATTTCTCAGGGATCCGAAAAAATTTCAGAAACTGGGAGGACGCATTCCCAAGGGCGTCCTGATGATCGGATCCCCAGGAACCGGAAAAACTCTGCTGGCCCGCGCCATTGCAGGCGAAGCTGATGTGCCATTTTTCAACATCAGCGGTTCTGATTTTGTGGAGATGTTCGTCGGCGTGGGAGCATCCCGTGTCCGTGACATGTTCGAACAGGGACGCAAGAATGCACCCTGCCTGATCTTTATTGACGAAATCGATGCAGTCGGTCGTCACCGTGGACATGGTGTCGGCGGGGGTCATGACGAGCGTGAACAGACGCTCAACCAGCTTTTGGTCGAGATGGATGGTTTCGATGCCCAAGACGGTGTCATCATTATCGCAGCGACCAACCGCCCCGATGTCCTTGATCCTGCATTGCTTCGTCCGGGCAGATTTGACCGACAGGTGACTGTCAGCCTTCCAGATGTAAAGGGTCGTGAGGAAATCCTCCGTGTTCATGCCAAAAAGGTGAAACTTTCCGAATCCGTTGACCTTAGCCTCATCGCCCGCGGCACCCCGGGATATTCGGGAGCGGAACTCGCCAATGTTCTCAATGAGGCGGCGCTCATGGCTGCGCGCTGCGGGAAAAAAGCCATCGACCAGTTTGATCTCGAAGAAGCGCGGGACAAAGTGCGTTGGGGCAAGGAGCGCCGCAGTATGGCAATGAGCGAGAAGGAAAAGACTTCCACCGCATGGCACGAGGCGGGCCATGCGCTTCTCAATGTGCTGCTCGATCACACCCACCCCCTTCATAAAGTAACGATCATCCCGCGAGGACAGTACCTTGGAGCCACCATGTACCTTCCCGAAGGCGACAAATACGCCACGCAGCGGAAGGAGGCTCTTGCCATGCTCGTCATGACCATGGGAGGACGCATCGCCGAGGAGATGTTCACAGGGGATGTTTCCAACGGTGCATCCGGTGATATTGCCCAAGCCACGAAGCTGGCTAGAAAGATGGTTTGCGAATGGGGGATGAGCAGCCTCGGCATGATCCGGTTCAGCGAGGAAAACGAAATGGTCTTTCTCGGGCGTGATGTCTCCCGTGCCCGTGAATATAGTGAAGCAACCGCACAACATATCGACAGCGAAGTGAAGCGTTTGATCGATGAAGCCTACGCCCAAGCAACCGAAATGTTGGAAGCCAAGCGAGACAAGGTGGAGTTGATCGCCAAGGCCCTCCTGGAGTTTGAAACCCTCGACGGATCGCAGATCGCAGATCTCATCACTCATGGCGTAATGACCAACCCTCCCGTCATTGCCATCAAGCCTCCACCCCTTCCTCCCCCTCCAAACGATACGACACCGGAGGTAAGCAAGCCTGCAAAATCAGATTTTCCAGAAGGAGGACTTGCGGCACCTGTCCCTGCTTAGCGAAAATCTCGGGGAAAACTCCCCTCAACGATGAGGCTCCAGCATGACGGTGATTCTGGGGGAATCACCTGGATGAACCGGCACTTCAAGCACAAGTTGCTTCATTCCCGGATTGGGAGCATCGTATTCATGTTTGGGCGCGGAGACATCGACTTCCTTCCATACGCTCCCTTCCGGTTGCAGACACCGAACAGCAAGGCTTCTCCCATTTTTGGTAAGCTCAGCTGTTGATCCTGAAATCCGGATCATCGCATCAGTCATCATCTGCCAGCGGACAATCCCATCCTTGGAGACGGAATCAACGGTATCATCGATCCGCAATGATTTCCGCCCTGGTAGAGAGCACACCCTTTCAACCTTGCGGGCCTGCCCATCAAAAACCGTGGAACAATCCAAATCGGCAACAGGTTCCTGAGTGCCAAATCCTCTCGTGATGATCTCCGCCTTTCCCTTCACACTCTGAAGTCCTTCATTGATTACAATCATGTTCTTGGAATGGTTGCTTATCCGAAAGACCTGCCAGCGTTGAGAATCCTGCTTCCCATTGAAGAGATCGATGCCGCGACTTTCCAGCGAGTTGTAATCCTGCATCCCAAGCGCATGAGCCCATCTCACTCCTAGTGCATCAAAGACAAAGGAACCGATATCCATATGGGCGTGGTTCACCGAGGGGGATCCTCCCTTGATTCCCACAAAAAGATCATCATGTCCCCACCCACTGCGAAGGAAGGCTACCGGATTAGGGCCATCGGCCTTCCAGTCGAGCACCGTGGGTTGAACCGCCCTGAGCATCGGATCCATCCAGAGCAGGATAAGGGATAATCTTTCTCCCTCAGCATCACTAGGTTTGCGGGAGCCAGCCAACATCTTGTCCATGAACCACAGGATCGCCGGATCGTGCCGCTGTGAAGCTATCCAGAAGAGTGAAGGCTCGATACCTAAATTGGGCTTGCTGTCGGAATAATCAAAACATTGGCCGCTCGATCCGGTGGCATGAAGCATGAAGTCACCCGATGAGAGAAAGCCCGGTTGCTTTGTCAGGTTGAAATCTGTGCCTAGCACTGACTTCAAGGCCTCGATCATCAGGACGCTGTAGGTCGTGCCGTAACTCCAGTATCCCGGACCCTCGGGATAGGCACCATCCGGCGCGTAAGCCGCCGTGGCCAAGGGAACGGAAGCAAGCGCCCGAGTGATCACCCGGGCGGCCAGTTCGGGTTGCTCGTCAGCCACCGAGAGCGCTCCCAAAACAAGGCCGCCGTTACAAACCTGGTTCCAATTGTTGCGGGCAGCTGCCCATCTTGAAAATTTTTCCTGAAACGAGGGGTTGATGCCCTTCTCGATGATCGCCTTGCTGAGAATCAAGCGCGTCGGAGGATCAAGCGACTGATACAGCCAATCGTAGCCTATCGCCACACCGGCTGTCATCTCAGCCACATCAAGAAAATGCTCGGGATGCCAGTCGCTGAATGCAGCGACAGCGAGCAGTTCCTGCCGGGCACGCTCAAGATAGCGCCGATCGCCCGTCAGACGCCACCCCATCGAAAGCGTCACCACGCGTTGCAGGCAGGCACGACTGACCCCCAGCAATCGCTTCCCTTCCAGCACCCTCGTGAGCGGGGGCTCCGAAAGCATTTTCTCCGCAGAGGCAATCACGCAGTCGCGAAGGGAACCCATGACAGGAGTGGTCTTTATCCTCTGTTTAAGACTTTCCTCCTCACCACCGTGCAGAAAAAGTCGCGGATGCGGCCCTGCCTGCTGAATGAGCATCCCCGCAATCTCCTTTTCAGACGGAAGCTGACCTGCAAAGAGCACCGGGCTCATGCATAGAAAACAACCTATCTGAACAGCAATGGAGGGCATGATTCAAGAAGTAGCACTCCTCCACTTGCTGTCGATTGGAATGGAAACTTGATTTCCCTAATCGCTGGGGATTGCTTTACTCTTTTCAGCATGAAAGGCAACCCGCTCTTAAGGATAGCACTCATCCTTCTATTCCTTGCCGCGGTACTCTGGCCTGTCTTCAGGATAACCCGAAAGCAGGAAGCCCCAGAGGTGATCTCCTCCAACAATGAGTCCAAAAATTCCTCTTCTCCACTTCGAGTCACGCTCTTGCTTCATGCAGCTCCATCACCGATCCATTGTTCCGTCAGTCAAGGTGGCGTTGTGCTGCTCACCGAATCAAACTCCATTGCCCCAGGCGAATACCGTGCCGCCGTCGAAATCACCAAGGGAGAGGATCTCCTGATAAGTGCCGGATGGAAAGATGACTCTCCTCATGCCGTTCGGGCCGAGGTGCTCGTTCATGGGTACCAAATCCCATTAGAGAAGAGCTACTGGTCACAACGCTCTCTCGAGGACACACTGCCGATCCCGGAGTCTTTCCTACCATGATCGCCCCTTTACTAAAAGTCGAAGACCTGACTGTCTGTTACCACCGTGTTCCGGCGATTCACCATCTCAATCTGACTCTTGAGGCAGGGCATTGTGTCGGTATTTTCGGGCCGAATGGGGCGGGTAAATCGACCCTGCTGAAAACCATCGCCGGACTTCTCACTCCTGAAACAGGCGGCGTTCGGATCGGGGGAAAACGAGTTGAGGAAAGAGCTTCGCGCATTGCCTATCTGCCGCAGCGGGAATCCGTGGACTGGGATTTTCCTGTAACTGTCGAGGGACTGGTGGAAATGGGACGCTATCATCAGGTCGGGCTCTTCGGAAATTTCTCCATTGGTGATCGGGAGGCTGTGAGAAAGGCTCTTGAACTTTTCAAGCTCGAACCCTTTGCCAAGCGTCAGATCAAAGCGCTTTCAGGAGGGCAGCAACAAAGGGCTTTCCTTGCGAGGGCCTGGGCCCAGGCCGCCGATCTCTATCTGCTGGACGAACCGTTTGCAGGACTTGACAGAACCAGCAGCAAGGCACTCGCCGAGGCACTTCAAACCCTTAAGCAGCACGGCAAGCTGATTCTCGTTTCCCACCATGCCCTCAGTGAGGCCTCCAATCTGTTTGACTCCGCCATTTTGCTGAATGGAGAGTTGGTTTCGATCGGTTCCATTCAGGAGGCACTTTCCCCGCTTCATCTGGAGTGCGCTTATGGCACCGCCATCTATTCAGGAGAGCATCATCACCCGGGAGTATGACGCCTACATCTCTCATCAGTCATTTGCTTGAACCCTTCGGCTATGCATTCATGCAGCGGGCCTTGCTCTCTTGCGCTCTGATAGGATTCACCAATGGATTCCTAGGGACTTTCATCATCCTGCGCCGTCAGGCGCTCCTTGCGGATGCACTCTCTCACTCCCTACTTCCAGGAGTTGCCGTTGCGGCAATTTTTGTCGGTTTGTCACCCGGCGGACTCATTCTGGGTGGGCTTATCGCCGCATTGCTCGTGGCACTTGGAGGCCAGATGCTTGCGCGTAATTCCCGCCTTAAGGACGAAACCGCCGTGGCATCCCTCTACATTGTTGCCTTCGCGGTTGGAGTTGTCCTGATCAGGTTTTCACGGGTGAAAGTCGATCTGACTCATTTCCTTTTTGGCAACATCCTCGGCGTCAGTGACGGAGATCTCTGGATTTCCTATCTTACGGCATTCATCACCCTGACAAGTCTTGCGGTTTTTCAGCGTCCGTTGCTGCTCACCCTTTTTGATGCGACAGTTGCCCATGCCTCCGGAATTCGCGTCCGATGGCTTGAGACAGGATTGCTTGCCCTCACGGTACTCGGGCTTGTCGCCTCTCTGCAGGCCGTTGGCGTACTTCTTTCACTCGGGCTTCTGATCCTACCAGCCGCCACGGCGTACCTGCTTACCGATTCGTTCCCGCGCATGCTTTGGGGGGGCGCGGTGATCGGATTGCTCGGCTCTGTCAGCGGACTTTTTCTCTCCTTCTTTGCAAACATCCCATCAGGACCATGCATCATCCTCCTCCTCGCCCTATTTCTGGGAACCGCCTACATTTTCTCTCCAAATTACGGTCTCCTCACCAGCCTTCTTAGAAAGCGTCACTTCCATGAGGAATCGCTTGAACGATGGGACGGCCACCAGGAACATGACCACCGTTTTCCAACATCGAAGGATTAACGCTCGCATTTTACCAGCTGATCTTCCTTGCGAAATCACACTTGGACAGGGGATGGTAGGGCGTTGATGAATGCAGAGCACCGCGATGACTTGGACATGACAGACCGTCCGATTGGAGTATTTGATTCGGGAATCGGAGGATTGACCGTCGTCGCCGCATTACGACGCACGCTTCCTGCTGAAAAAATCCTCTATCTCGGCGATACGGCCCGAGTCCCCTATGGGGGAAAAAGTCCGGAAACAGTCACGCGTTATAGCAAGGAAATCTCGGATCTTCTGGTTGAAGAGGGGGCAAAAATGATTGTGGCTGCCTGCAACACGGCATCAGCATTAGCCGTTCCCTCGCTTGCACTCTCCTATCCTGTTCCGTTCATCGGCGTCATCGAACCCGGTGCGGCTGCTGCCGTACTCGCCACCCGCAACGGAAAGATCGGGGTCATCGCAACCAGGGCCACTATTGCGAGTGACGCCTACGGCAAGGCCATCAGGTCGCTCTCTGCCAACATTGAGGTTACCGCGATCGCCTGCCCTCTGCTTGTCCCACTCATCGAAGAAGGACTCTTTGATGATGAAATCACCCGCACCATGTTGCGACGCTATCTCGAGCCCCTGCTGCGCGCCGGCATCGACACACTCGTATTGGGCTGCACGCATTATCCCCTCCTAAAGGGGGTCATCGGCAGAATTTGTGGAAAGAAAATCTCCTTGGTTGATTCAGCGGAGAACTGCGCCCTTGCTGTCCGCGCCTTGATCTCCCCTTCTGGTAATATTGCTCAGGATGGCAATGCCAGGCTTGATGTGATGCTGACTGACTCGTCGGAAGGATTTCTTCGCATTGCAGAAAAATCCCTAAATCTCACCATCGACTCTCTCAATATCCGCAAAGTCGGTAAATAAAGCCTCTAAGGAACCGCTGATTTAATCCCATGATGACTGCTGTAGGACAAAAGGTTGATTTTTCAGGCGTGAAGCGCAGTGGCAATACCCCTGCGGTCTTGCCACTGCGAGCAACGCAGAAAATCAGGTTTTTGACCAACAGCCCCCATGGGGTTGCGGCGATAACAGTGCCGGAGGCTGTGTAGGCTTTGCGCTTACAGCCCGCAAGGGGATGCTCACGCAAAGCCGCCTTGCCTGCGACCTATTCTTACCGCAACAGTCACTATGCGATTAAATCAGCGTTTCCCTAAGGAGAAACGGACTCCATGAAGCTGAATTTCCCGTTCTTAATCTGAAGCATCACTGCCGGTTTGGTCGGATTGCGATGTTCATCAAGCGTGATTTTTCCTGTAATTCCTGGGAAATCCATGGTTGAGGCAATCGCTGCAGTCACTTTTGCCGGATCTGTCGTTCCGGCTCTCTTCATGGCATCAACCAAGAGGTACAAGGCATCATAACCCAGCGCCACCATGGCATCGGGATCATCACCATATTTTTTGCGATAGGACTGAACAAAGGCCATCACCTTCGGATCGTTACTCTGGTTGGAAAAGTGATTTGAAAAATAGCATCCTTCGACAGCAGCACCGCCAACCTGAGCCAACTCCGGAGAGTCCCACCCATCGCCGCCGATGAAAGGAACGGTGATGCCCAACTGGCGGGCCTGACGGATGATCAGCGGTGCCTCCGTGTAATAAGCGGGTAGAAAAACCACCTCGGGATTGGCTCCCTTAATAGCCGTCAACTGTGCACTGAAATCCTTATCTCCACCGCTGTAACTCTGCTGCCCCGTGATCGTCCCTCCCTCGGCTTCAAACTCCTTCTTGAAACTCTTTGCAAGTCCCAGACTATAATCCTTGGAAACATCAACAAGAACCGCCGCTTTGGTGGCCCCGAGTTTGCGGGCGAATTTCGCACAGACAGTTCCCTGAAACGGATCGATAAAGCATACTCGGAAAATATGATCCCCTGTTTCAGTGACTTTCTCATTCGTCGAAGCGGGTGAGATCATGGGAATCCCGTTGCGTTGGGCAATCGGGGCCGCTTCCAAAGAACGACCTGAAGCCACCTCACCGATCAATGCCACCACCTTGTCTCTCGTGATTAACTCGCGGACAGCCGTCGAGGTTTCACCCGGCTTGGATTGATTGTCCTTAGTAATCAGTCGGATCGGTTGGCCTAAAACACCTCCAGCACTATTGATCTCTTCAAGAGCAAGTTGCACCCCCTTGTCCGTGCTCTGCCCAAAGGTAGCCTGGGCTCCTGTCAACGAAGCAAACTGTCCGACGGGAATCCCAATCTCCTGCTTCTTGGAACAAGAGGCAAAGGTAAGGGCTAGGACAAGAGCAACAGCTTGCGTGAAAAAATACTTCATGGCGTTGAACCTAGAAAAGGAATTCCAAAATGCCAAGAAATGAAGAATGAATTTGGCGGAAGGGGTGGGATTCGAACCCACGGTGGGAATAACCCCACGCTCGATTTCGAGTCGAGTGCCTTCGACCGGGCTCAGCCACCCTTCCAAAAAAACTTGGTCATCAATCCTATTCCCTCATACAGAAAGGTCAAGGGATCCACAGTCTGTTAAAAATTCTATCTCGACCAGTCAAGCGCCCCTTTTTTGATGGCGTAGATATAGCCGACAAGCAGGATAGCGGTGAAGGTCATTAAGATCCAAAGGATCTGGGCACCGAACTGTTGGAGAAATTCACGGTAGACGACCGCCCAAGGATAGAGAAAAACAATTTCAATATCGAACAGGATGAAAAGCATCGCAACGAGGTAGAACTTGACACTGAAGCGGGGCTGGGAACCCGCCATCGGTAACATACCACACTCGTAGGCTATATCCTTCACTCCGTAGCGCCTGCCAATGCGACCGAGAAGCAGGCTACCCACCCATGTGGAAAGAGAAAACCCGATCGCCACCACGATGTGGATCAACAGAGATTCATACCCGCTGGAAGGTGTCTGCATCGTTATAGAAGATGAAAGTGAAAAGTCTCTTTCTCTTGTGGAGCTTTTTTTGTGGAACTTTGTTAGGCTGCCTCAACTGCCTTGCTCGGAATCGTATCTGCCGGAGTCAGGGCGTTAGCCAGTGCAGCAAGTCCCTTGTATTTTTTGCCGGTCTTTTTGACCATGTTTCTCGATACAAGATGCTGAAGTTTTTCATAGGCGCGTAAGCGAAGCATCTCTTCTCCACCACTGGCGGCATTCCTTTTTTTGAGGCGCTCATGGATGATGTCAAAGAGTTGCTTAAATTCGTAAGAAGCCCCCTTTTTTTCGGTGAATGCAGCGACCAATTCTTCGGTTACGAGATCAGGAAGCCTGCGTGAAAAAGCACTTTTGCGTTGCATATCAGATAAGCGTGTAACCTATCATACCTATCCTCTTGTGTCATTAAAAAAATTACCCAATCGCGCTAGAGGGAGATTTTACTAACATTTAAAATGCACTATGCTTGCGACATAACATACCAGTGTATTATTCTTTGTTCTAGCGTCAACCTGACGCATTGACTTCAACGGAGCAACTCTTATCGTGTGCTCTCATGTCAATCAACCTGCCAGTTCAAGAGCATCCGGTATGAAGCAAATTCTCTTTGTCTGTACAGGCAATATTTGCCGAAGCCCTATGGCGGAGGGACTGATGAGGCATTTTGCTGCGGGTCGCAGGGACATCACTGTACTATCAGCCGGAGTCCATGCGCAGAAAGGTGGCTCTGCCAGTCATGCTGCGATCATTGCGCTGGATGAGGAAGGAATCGATCTGCGCGGATTTCGCAGTCAGCCTGTCACGGAGGAATTGCTGGATGACTGCACACATGTGATCGTGATGACGAAAGATCACAAGCGACTCCTTTCTCTTTTTTTCCCCGAGCATAACTCAAAAGTTCGGTTGTTTGGGGAATTCACCCGTAGCGGTGGTGACATCCCTGATCCCATAGGCCAAAGTGTTGCTACCTACAAACGCTGCCGCGATGTCATGAAAAGTGCTCTCGCTCAAATCCTGACTTTTGTCGATCAATCCACTCCATTAGATTATTTATCAACAATGACACCTAGTACCACCAGTCCACTTGCAGCAACAGATCCGCAGATTGCGGAGGCCATTGCTGCCGAACGCCATCGCCAGATCGAACATATCGAACTCATTGCCTCGGAAAACTTCACTAGTGCCGCCGTGATGGAAGCCCAGGGATCCTGCCTCACCAACAAGTATGCTGAAGGCTACCCGGGCCGCCGTTGGTATGGTGGCTGTGAATACGTTGATGTGGTGGAGACTCTCGCCATCGAGCGAGCCAAACAACTCTTTGGGGCTGATCACGCCAATGTCCAGCCGCATAGTGGCAGCCAGGCAAATATGGCTGTCTACTTCAGCGTTCTGAAACCCGGGGATCGCATCCTGACGATGGATCTCTCCCACGGCGGTCACCTCACCCACGGGCACAAGGCCAACTTCTCTGGTAAACTTTACGAGGTCGTGCATTACGGCGTATCACAAATTGATGGGCGCATCGACTACGACGCCCTTGCTGCGCAGGCGCTTGAAGTGAGGCCCAGGATGATCACCGCCGGGGCCTCCGCCTATCCCCGCACGATTGACTTCCCCCGTCTTCGCGAGATCGCGGATTCAGTGGGAGCATACCTTTTCATCGACATGGCCCACATTGCGGGACTGGTTGCAGGTGGCGTTCATCCCAGTCCGATTCCCTATGCTGATTTCGTGACGACGACGACTCACAAAAGTCTGCGCGGCCCTCGCTCAGGCCTCATTCTCTGCAAGGAGCAACATGCCAAGAAGATTGACGGACAGGTCTTCCCCGGCGTGCAGGGGGGGCCGCTCATGCAGGTCATTGCAGCAAAGGCAGTCTGCTTCCACGAGGCTCTTGCCCCTGAGTTCAAGGACTACGCGAGGCAGATCGTGTTTAATGCCAAGGCTCTCGCCGCCCGCCTCTCCTTCCTCGGTTACACGATCAGTTCGGGGGGAACTGACAATCATGTCCTCCTTGTTGACCTTCGCCCCAACGGCATCAACGGACTTGAAGCCCAGGAGACGCTCGACAAGGCCGCTATCACAGTTAACAAAAATGCCATCCCTTTTGATACGGAACCGATCACCAAGACCGGAGGCATCCGTCTGGGTACACCCGCGATGACAACACGCGGTCTCAAGGAAGAGGAGATGATGCAGGTCGCCGACTTCATTCATGCAGGACTTCAGGCCCGTCATGACGAGGTTGCTCTTGCCACGCTGCGCAAGGAAGTCACCGCCTTCACGGCACGGTTTGCGCTTCCCTGAGGAAACCTCTGAGACGACCCGTTCCACGCATACACCCGCTTCATGAATGTCTACGGTGAACTTCATGAAATGTTTTCATCTGGTGAAATTCCATTGGGCTTTCACCAGAATTAATAATCTTCATCATTGATTCCAAGTTCATGAATTCCTCACCCATCACCGTGAATCCTCTCCGCGAAGGCATCGCCAACCGTCTTGCCCCCGAGCCCTGCACGCTGGTCATCTTCGGAGCCACCGGGGATCTGACCCATCGCAAACTCATCCCCGCACTCTATAACCTCGCTGCCGAGGGAGCCCTGCCTCCTGCAATCACGATTATAGGATTTGCACGGCGGGAGAAAACCACGGAGGAATTCCGCGCGGAACTGGAGGCATCAACCCGCAGATTTTCACGCACACCGGTTAGTGACGATCTCTGGAAAAGTTTTGCCTCCTCCATCGTGTATCATCGCAGTGCCTTTGATGATGCGGAGGGATACAAGCAGCTCGCCTTTGCGATGGAGGAGGCCGATCAGAAACGCGGCACCGGCGGGAACCGTCTCTACTACCTGGCGGTTGCCCCGGATCAATTTCCCATCATTCTCAGTCAACTCCGTGAGAGTGGCCTGAGTGGTGCAACTTCGGGGAGTTGGTCCCGCGTCATCGTGGAGAAGCCTTTCGGCACAGACCTCGCAAGTGCAAAGGAACTCAACTCACTCGTCAATGAGGTCTTCCCGGAAAGCGACACCTACCGCATCGACCACTATCTTGGGAAAGAGACGGCGCAAAACATCATGGTATTGCGCTTCGCAAACTCGATCTTCGAATCACTTTGGAATTCCAACCACATCAGCCATGTACAGATCACGGCGGTTGAGCCCTTGGGGGTTGAGGGGCGGGCGGGTTACTATGACAAATCGGGAGCCATGCGTGACATGGTTCAGAATCACCTGCTTCAACTCCTGACTCTTACCACGATGGAGCCTCCGACAAGCCTGAGTGCCGATGCGATCCGTGATGAAAAGGTCAAGGTGCTGCGATCCCTTCGACCGTTGAAGGGAGAGGATGTTTTCCGCCATGTCGTTCGTGCTCAGTATAAGGAGGGACTCATCAATGGCCAACCCGTCCCCGGCTACCGTGATGCGGAGGGTGTCCCCAAGGACTCCACCACGGAGACATATGTTGCCCTTCAGGTCAATATCGACAATTGGCGATGGGCAGGAGTCCCCTTCTTCATCCGCACAGCGAAGCGGATGCCAAAGGGTGGAAGCGAGATCGCCATTACCTTTAAATCCGTTCCGCGCGTCCTCTTCAATAAAAACGAAGAGCCTTTGGACGAAAATGTCCTCGTCATTCGTATCCAACCCGATGAGGGAGTCTCTCTGCGAATGAGCGCCAAGCGTCCCGGATCGAGCCTTCGGATTGAACCGGTAAAGATGGATTTCCATTACGGCACCTCCTTTGGCAAAGCCACGCCTGAAGCCTATGAGCGATTGCTCCTGGACGCGATGTCGGGTGATGCAACCCTCTTCGCCCGTCGTGATGAAGTGGAGGAGGCATGGGCTTTTGTCGATGGTATCGAGGATGCCTGGAAGACTCGTTCCGACGATCTCGCATTTCACGCCGCAGGTTCCTGGGGGCCCGCAGAGGCAACAGAACTCGCCGCACGCCACGGTGTCACCTGGAGGAGAATGTGAGCTTCACTCCCGGCATTCCTGTGCCGATTGGCGGCATTGAAAAGGCGCTTGGCCAACTCTGGGATGAGAGTGGCGAGAGCAAGACCCGAGCCTCCCTCATCAATCTTGCTATCTACAGCGAGGATGGGGGTGCTTTGGAAAGGAACAATGCTGTCATTCAGGGGATCGCAGGAGAGCATGCCATGCGGGCACTTCTCATCCAGGCAGATCTTACGGCACATGGCAGCTCTGCAGAGGCATGGATCAGCATGAACTGCTATCTGCGGGGAGCCAAGGGAGGCGAAGTGTGCAGTGAACAAATCTCCTTTGAACTCAGGGGTGAAGCTGCTCGCTCCCTGCAAAGCGTGGTTTTTTCCCACCTCGATTCCGATCTTCCCTTGATCCTCTGGTGGCAGGCCGACTTCCGTCCTCCCATTGATGGAAAGCTTTGGCGTTGGGTCGATCGACTCCTCTTTGACAGCCAAATCTGGCAGAATCCCAAGGATCAGTTTGAGCTTGTCAGCAAAATAGCCGCAATCTCGGAGACACGCACCATCCTCTGCGATCTTAACTGGACAAGGACATTCCCTCTTCGCCAAGCGATCGCCGGGATTTTTGATTCCTCCTGCGCCCTTCCAGAGCTTCAGAACATCAAGAGCCTTGAGATCCATTATGCTCCCAGTTTCCGCGTTACCGCTCTCCTACTTGTTGGTTGGCTCGCAGACAGACTCGTGTGGAAACTGACCCAAGCCGGAGACCATCCTGAATTTCAGGATGCCCGTGGAGAGAAAATCTCCTTTGCCCTGCACCAATCCGCAACGGGGGAGAAAGCCAGTATCAGCCGAGTCCTGTTGACATCCTCTCGCGCCAGCTTTGAAGCACTTCATGAGATTGAATCCGATCTCTATGTAACGAAAGCTGAGGGTGACTGTCTCACCACAGCCACCCGTAAAGTGCGCGCCCCGAGAGAGGAAATCAACGAGCTTCTACTCCTCGAACTTTCCCGCAATAGCCAACACGCCCTCTACAATCGCGCAGTCAAAGTAGTTCAGTCACTCTGGGGATAAACTAGATAGGTCGTGAAAGCACGCCCAACAAGATAAGGCGCCGGAAGTTTCGATGTCGTGGCGGGTCGCCGAGCGAAGCTGTGTGAAACACACTGCGAGTGCCGAGCAATGTCGCTCCTCGCCAAAAGCCATCAACTTAAAAGTCGGCGGGTTTGGGGGCGGGCAATGCCATCACCGGGGCTCCGGTTGGCAAATCCATCGGCCGAACGGCCTCCGCTTTGCGGACTTCTTTTTCTTCACCCGGTTTGGCAACAGGAGCATTGGTTGACACCTGATTGGTGGCGTTAGCATCCGGATCTTTTCCATCCGGGGTTGTGGCACGCGCAACCTTAATCCCCGATTCATCCACCGACCCTCCACGCATCACGGGATTCACGGAGCGATAGAGGTCGTTTTGAGCAAGCAAGGTAGGAGCGTTCACGGTCACTGGTCGAATGCGCGTGAGGTCGATAACGGCGGCTGCACGCGGCCATTCCTCCTGATCAATTCCCTTGCTGTAATCCCTTACTCCTCCTCCATGGATATCACACGGCACTGTGGGCACCTCTTCGGCTGTGGCATACTCGGTGGCGATCAGGCCATGTGTTTTTCTACACTCCTGAGCAGGTAGAAGCCCTGAAGTACGGCAGATTTCAACAGGCTTGAGCCCCTGAGGAACCTGCAGAATGCGTGTTGGGAAAAGTGGCAGCGAAGCATTCATCACTTGTGCCCAGATCGGCAGAGCCAGATCCTTGCCAAAGGCCCCACGATAGATTTTGGTCGGTTTGTCAAATCCCACCCAGACACCGCAAGTCACGGCACTTGAGTAGCCGATAAACCATGTGTCGGTAAAATCATAAGCCGTGCCTGATTTGCCAGCCAATGGAGAATTGGTGGCAATCCCCGCGCTGGTAGCCTCCGGGGAATAGGCTTTGTGCAGAGCTTTCTCAAGCACTGTATGCACCTGATAGGCAGCCTCAGCAGAAATGACAGGAATGCGGGTCACAGGATTCTCGTACAACAGGTTCCCCTCGGGATCAGTGATACGGGTGATCGTGAAGAGCTTCGCAGGACGACTCCCTCCTCCGGGAAATACCGTGTAGGCAAGGGTGAGTTCATCGAGGGTCATTTCACTGGAACCGAGATAGGCATTAGCAACATCACGAAGCGGGGAGCGGATGCCAGCGTCCTTGCAGAATTTTTCCACCGCATCCAGCCCGGTCATAAACCCGAGTCGCACCACGGCGGCATTCTTACCTCGGGCAACAGCTTCACTGGAGGGCATCGGGCCTTCATATTCATTATCCGACCTCTCCACACCCCACTCTCCGAGGATTCCACTGTCTCCCCCGATCATGACAAACCGATTATCGATGCAGGCATCATCGACGGTATCACCGGGGAAGATTCCCTTGGCATAGGCTGCGGCTGCGAGCATCGGCGTGAAGAGGGTGCCGGGAGGTCGTCGCCCCTGAAGAGCGCGGTTGTATTCGCTGTGAAGAAAATCACGGCCACCGGCCAGAGCTAAGATACCCCCCGTGTTGTTATCGACTGCGAGCACGGCTCCCTGCAGATACCCAGGAGCAGGCATGGTGACAGGCTCTCCCCTTTGTGCCGCTACCTCCAGATTCTGATTGATCTGACGGTAGCGTTCGTAGGTCAGATGATTGTACCCAGGCTGATGTTCGACGGAATCAAGATGTGCATGGAGGGAGTGTTCAGCAGCCATCTGCATCTTGGCATCGAAGGTGGTCTGAATCCTGACCCCTTCATTCATTGCCCTGTCGTATCCGAGCGCCGCAATCGCCTGCTGACGCACCAGGTCGATCGCATAGGAAACTCTGTTCGGATTGGTTCTCTTGCGCACGGAAAGGGGAAGTTCCAGTGCGCTCTCGAGTTCCTCCCGGGTGATCAATCGCATCTCCCTCATTCTGGTAAGTACGAAATCACGGACTTTTTTTGCTCCTGTGGGATTATTCCACGGAGAGAGTCCGTTGGGACTTTTTAGTAATCCCGCCAGCATCGCGCACTCTCCCACACTCATTCCCTTGGCGGATTTTCCAAAGTATCCCCGCGCCGCAGCTTCCACGCCATAGAAACCACTGCCGAAATAGACACGGTTCAGATAGAGCTCCATGATTTTATCTTTGGTGAGGTGGTCCTCGATCCGCCGTGCCACAAACATTTCCAGTATCTTGCGCCGGAAGGTTCTCTCTTTCAGATCAAAGGAATTACGCGCCAACTGCTGCGTCACCGTGCTGGCTCCCTGCTTCACCCTTCCCTGACGATAGTTACTGATGGCTGCTCGAAGCACACCATAGTAGTCGACCCCATGATGCTCAAAGAAACGATTATCCTCCTCCGCGACCACGGCATTGACCATCTCCTTGGGAATCTGATCATAGGCAACCGGAAGTCTGTTCTGAATGAAAATTTTTCCCATTTGCTGACCCGAACGATCCAGAATCACACTGGCCGATTCCATCTTGGGAAGCTTGCTCAGATCAAAGGACTCAGCCTTGGCGGAAAACTCCGAGACAAGCCATCCGTATCCCACAAGAGCGGACAGGCAGGCAATCCCGAGCAGGAACACCGGCACAAGAAACCAGAGTCGCAAAAACCATGGTCTTTTGCGACGAACCTCCCCCTCCTCCCAGCTGTAACGATGTCGTGCGATCGAGAATCATTTCCATGAACTGGGCCATCGGGCAAGCTCTTGCCTCAAGGGAATTTCAACGAATGGTCTTCTCGTCTTCCTCAAACGATCTTTTCTCCTGCGGACCAAACACCCCGAATCTGCCAATCTTCCCTAAATCGTATCAGATCGCTCCTCTTTCCCACTTCAAGTGATCCTCTTGAATGTTCAAGATTCAAGGCTCGTGCAGGGACGAGTGAAGCCATTGCCACCGCCTCCTCAAGCGAAGACTGAGCCCCCTCCACCATTCCCCTCACACCGTCGATCATTCCGATGGTGCTACCCGCCAGTCGTTGATCCTCTCCCACCCCCGTCAATGCCTCTCCCTGTTGAATCCTGCAGAGTAAGCCGCCAAGTTGAAACGAAGCTCCTTCCGAGAGGCCTGCTCCCGCAGTCGCATCGGAAACAATTGCGATCCCTTCCCATCCCTTGGCAAGCCAGGCCAGACGGAGCAATGTCGGCGAGAGGTGCCTCCCATCGGCAATCACCTCGCAAAGCACACCCGGCGTCGTCAGAGCCGCCTCTGCTAATCCCGTGAAGCGGCGTCCCTTTTTACTATGAAGCGAAGACATGCAGTTATAGAGATGGGTGACTTGCGTGATCCCGGCGGAAAATCCAGCGAGTGCCTCATCATGCATGGCATTGGAATGTCCAGCACTGACAGCGATCCCGTGGCGTAAAAGGAACGGTATGGATTCGATGACTCCAGGAAGTTCCGGAGCAAGTGTGATTCTCAAAATCACCCCGGCATACTTCAACAGCGCTTCTGTTTCTTTTGGAGAGGGCTGACGCAGCATCGCCCGTCGATGCGCTCCCAGACGGAGAGGAGAGAAATAGGGGCCTTCCAGATGAATTCCTGCGAAAAACGGATTGTTCCTTTCTTGTTGATACCTCTCTGCAAGGGATAGCACACCTTGGATTTCGCTTAAAGAGGCCGCCACAGTGGTCAAAACGGCAAGTGTCGTTCCACGAGTCGCGTGATAATTCAGGATGACATCAAAGGCCTCCTGAGTGGCTTCCATGGTGTCTCGGCCAAGGGCTCCATGGCAGTGAAGATCAATCAGGCCAGGCGAGAGATAATCACCCTGACAATCTATCTCCTCATCACAAAGTTGCTTCTCCAGGCTCAGTAGATCTTCAAAATCAGCTTTCCCTGCCCTGATTACCACACTCCGAATAAGACCATCCTCTTCCGAGAGAAATCCCTCCCCCGAACGCAGATGCGGAGGCAGTATTAACCATGCATTGTGGTACATCCTTCTCATGCGAAGCAACCATACCGTTCCTGATAAAAAACAAAAAGCCCCCGGATGATCCGGGGGCTTTTCATCAAAAACAGAAGTGTCTTAGCGTGAGTACAACTCGACCACCAGTTGCTCATTGACCACGGGATTGATCTCTTCACGAGTGGGGATCCGCACGACTTTGCCAGTTAGGTTTTCCTTGTCCACAAGCAGCCAATCAGGAGGCTCTACAATCTGCGTCTGCTCAAGACCCCGCTGGGCAAGTCGCTTGGAACCATCCTTTGCGCGGATGGCAACCACATCACCCACCTTGAGGGTAGCCGAGGAAATATCGGTCTTGCGGCCATTCAGGGAAACATGACCATGAGCGACAAGTTGACGGGCTCCGGCACGCGTCTTGGAAAAACCAAGTCTGTAGACGACATTGTCAAGACGGGTTTCAAGAATCTGTAGCAGGATCAACCCCGTGATGCCGCGGGTCTTGAGTGCCGTCTCAAAGTAGCGACGGAACTGACGCTCCAAGACTCCGTACTGAAAACGCAGCTTCTGCTTTTCAGCGAGAGCTGTTCCATATTCGGAAATCTTGCGGCGGGATCCTTTGGGGCCGTGTTGTCCGGGAGCATAGGGCTTGTTCTCGAATGCACGAGCTGATCCGGCGAGGAGTACGCCGTAACGACGGCTGACTTTTGTTTTGGGTCCAGTATGACGGGCCATGGGATAAGAAAATTAGTGGGTAAAGGATGTGGTTGATCGACTTAGACGCGGCGCTGTTTGGGAGGGCGGCATCCGTTATGTGGAACCGGGGTCACATCCTGAATGACAGAGATTTCAAGTCCGATGGCCTGCATGGCACGAACAGCGGATTCACGGCCTGATCCCGGACCTTTGACACGGACCTGGACTTCCTTGAGACCGTGACCCATGGCCTGACGGCAGGCATCCTGAGCAACCATCTGGGCTGCGTAGGCAGTGCTCTTACGGGATCCCTTGAATCCCATCTTGCCGGCACTTGCCCATCCGATCACCGCTCCGCGAAGGTCGGTGATGCTGACGATGGTGTTGTTGAAGGTAGCCTGCACATGAGCGATGCCGTGCGTGATATTCTTACTGCCCTTGGCTTTGACAATCTTGGGCGGCTCGATCGGATCATCAAGATTGAAGCTCACAGGAGCAGCAGGAGCAGCTTCCTCTGTCTTCTTTTCCTTGCTCTTCTTGGTCTTTGGCTTTTCGGCTTTGGGAGCTGCGGCTGTCTCGGCGACGGCTGCAGCTTGTGCGGCTTCAGCCGCTACCGGATGATGCTCCTTAGTCTCCTCGTGGCGTTTTGCATCCTGCGAGAGGCTCTCGGATGCTGGAGCGGGAGTTTCTGGTGTGACGGGCGTTTCTTCGGACATGAATGGTCTATGCTATTTCTGAACGGATGCTGGATTGATGTTAATCCTTGGCACGGACAACACCCACGGTCTTACGCGGTCCCTTGCGGGTGCGAGCATTGGTCTGGGTGCGCTGACCGCGAACGGGAAGGCCACGACGGTGGCGCAGGCCACGGTAGCAGTTGATTGCCTGAAGCCTCTTCAGGTTGCCTTGGATCTCTCTGCGGAGATCGCCTTCGATTGTCACCTTCTGCGCCGTGATGGCTGAGATGAGGGAACCTATCTGCTCGGGAGAGAGTTCCTTGGCTCGGATATCCGGATTGATATTGGCTTGCTCAAGGACGCGCTTTGAGGTTTTGGGACCGATTCCGTAAATGTAAACAAGCGAGGCTTCGATGCGCTTGTCACCGGGGATTTCTACGCCGAGGAGTCGTGGCATGATCGTGGTTCTGTATGGTGTGAATGCCGTGGCAATTAGCCCTGGCGTTGTTTGTGACGGGGGTTTTTGCAGACAACACGCACCACATTGTTGCGGCGGACAATCTTGCAGGTTTCGCAAAGGCGTTTTACGGAAGCTCGTACTTTCATGCTTGGTAATAGAGTAAAAAATGGCGTCGGCCTAGGCCGTTACGAAGGTCAGTTTTATTGTTGGGTGGATTGAAGACTTGGAAGTCGCTGGATGATTGTTCCCTTATTGAGATCGTAAGGAGAAACACTGACAACTACATGATGCCCAGGAAGAATGCGAGTGAATTTCAAACGCAGCAAGCCTGAGACCGTAGTCAGTATCCTTCTGCCTCCAGCCAACTCCACACGGAAGCGGGCTTTGGACAGTTTCTCTACGACAAGGGCCGAATGTTTTAAGCTATAAGTGGCAGGCATGTCAAGACCTCCGGTGCATTTTCTGTCACTAAAATTGTGTGCTCGAAATGGGCGGAGGGTTTCCCATCCGCCGTCACCACCGTCCATTTGTCATCCAGAATCCTGACCCCCTCAGCCCCCAGGTTGATCATCGGCTCAATCGCCAGTGTCATTCCGGCCTTGAGCCGCGGCCCGGAACCAAGACGCCCATAGTTTGGGATCTGAGGTTCCTCATGCAGCTTGCGACCCACACCATGCCCCACAAACTCACGAACGACTCCGAGTCCCTGCCTGAGGGCCTCCGTCTCGATATAGTGACTCAGATCTCCAAGTTTCCGCCCTGCCACGGCGAAGGGAATCGCCCCTTCCAAAATTTTTTTTGTCGCAGTGCAGAGTCGTTCTGTTTCCGGATCCACAGCACCGCAGGGCACCGTGGTGGCAGTGTCACCAATATAACCGTTGAGAATCACCCCCGTATCGATTTTGACGATATCACCATAGGCCAATCGACGCGTACCGCCGATCCCATGGACCACCTCCTCGTTTACCGAGATGCAAATTTGTCCTGGAAATTTTCGGTACCCAAGGAAAGCACTCTTTCCTCCCAGCTCTGCCATAAACTCTCCCGCAGCACGGTCGATCTCTCCAGTCGTGACACCTGGGGCAACTAACTTTGCAAGACGATCTAATACAATCGCAGCCGCCTGTCCTGCAGCACGCATCTTCTCAATTTCAGCGGGTGATTTAATCGGAATGAGCGACATAAAACATTTGTAGAATCCAGCAATACTGCACGGTAGGGAAGCTGGAAAAATCGGTCATGATCGTATCAGTTCGCAGATTTCAGAAAATACAGCATCGCTTTCCATACTGGCATCCACGCGATGAATCAATTCCGGCGCAGTGCGTTCATAATAACCGATGACCGGGAAGGTCAGCTCTCGATACGATTCCAGGCGTTTCTCAACGGCAGCAGGTTGATCATCAGTTCGACGAAGCAATTTTTCACCACATCGGAGACACATATCGCCTACCTTCAAAGAATTAAGCATACAGCTAAAGGTGGCTCCGCAGTGAAGGCAGGAAAGTCGCGAAGCAATACGGCGACAAATCTCCTCCTCGCCAAGTTCAAGGACGATCACAAGATCAAGCGGCGCACGCAGTGCAGCGAGAGCGGTGTCAAGACTTTCGGCCTGAGCCACCGTCCGGGGAAACCCATCAAAAAGAAACTTCGTTCCATGTTCGGCGATCCAAATTGTGATCAATCTGATGGCAAGTTCATCAGGAACAAGTAATCCCTGAGAAGTCCAACGATCTGCCTCCTTGCCAACAGATGTGCCATTTGCACACTCGACACGCAGCAGCGCACCTGTGGAAACATGGGGAATACCAAAAGAGGAAACAAGTAACTCAGCCTGTGTCCCTTTCCCTGATGCGGGAGGACCGAGCAGCACAATCCGCTGCTTCATCCGACTTTCTTAGTGATGGCGGGTGAGGACAATCGTCACTCCCGCGATAACAAATAGTCCTAGTCCTGCAAATAGCCAGACCAGCGATGTATCACTGACCGCAGACCCGCTTACTGATGGACGGGCCCCGCTACGACCACGCAACTTGCCTTTTCGCAAGAATCCATCGTAATGCCGCTGAAGGAGGTAGGTCTCCACCTGACGCATGGTGTCAAGGGTCACGCCGACGATAATGAGCAAACCGGTTCCGCCGAAGAATTGTGCGGCCATATACGGAACCTGAAGGGCTCGACTCAGGAGTTGAGGCAACACTGCGATGATGACAAGGAAGAGAGCCCCAGCAAATGTAAGCCTGCCCATCGTATAATCGAGAAATTCAGCAGTAGGTTTCCCAGGGCGAACTCCGGGTATAAAACCACCGTTCTTCTTGAGATCATCGGCAATCTGTGCCGGCTGAAACTGTGTGGCGACCCAGAAGTAGCTGAAACTGAAAATCAACAGGGCATAGAGAAGATAATGAAGCCAGCCGTTGGTCAGCAGATTTGCCAGCTCGACGGCCCAACCCTTGTGACCGAATGCCATGCTCAATATTTGAGAAGGAAACATGAGTATTGCCTGCGCAAAAATAATTGGCATAACACCGGAGTAATTTACCTTGAGGGGCATATACTGTGTCTGACCGCCATAAACCTTACGGCCAACAACCCTTTTGGCATACTGTACGCTAATTCGTCGCGTTGCCTGCGTCACCGCAATGACCGACGCAATCACGATAAAGAGAAATGCGCATAAAATCACCAGCACAACGGGGCTAACATTGGACGTTTCCCCACTCGTAGGGACAAAAGTGCGCCATGCCTGCACCAGACCTGCTGGAAGCTGAGCCAATATACCAATCGTAATGATCACAGAGATACCGTTTCCAATCCCGCGTTCCGTAATCTGATCCCCCATCCACATGAGAAAGAGGGTGCCGGCCGTCATTACCAAAACGGTAAGAAGGCGGAACGGGAAGCCTGGATCAGCGACCAGAGGAATGCCAAGCCGTGCGATCGTTTCTGAAATCCCTGGAAGAAATGGATTTGATTGGGGACTCTCAAACGAAAGAGCGAGCAGCCACCCCTGAAAGAGACACAGTAATATCGTGGTGTAGCGCGTGTACTGGGCGATTTTTTGGCGACCGCCGTCTTCTCGGGCAAGTCGGCCAAGCTTGGGTATCACAGCCCCCAGAAGCTGAAGCATGATGGAGGCACTGATGTAGGGCATGATGCCCAGAGAGAAAATTGCGCAGTTTCCTAGGGCCCCACCGGAGAATAGGTTAAAGAGAGCAGCCACACCGCCACCGACCTTTGCATCCGCAACATTAAGGAACCAATCCCGCAAGACCATGGCATTCACACCAGGCGTGGTGATTGCGGCGCCAATTCGCATGATCACGATCATACCGAGCGTGAAGAGAACGCGTTGTCTCAGCTCGGGAATCTTGAATATGTTGGCAAAGGCCGAAATCATTGTTGCGTTCCGGGTATGCTTCTGATGAAAAAAGCCTCCCAGAGATAAAAGGCTGCTTTAGGCTGCCTTTGCTGTTCTTTCGGCGGACTTGGCTGCCTTGGTCTCAAGCTTGGTTTTTTTAAGCTTGGGTTCACGCAGGACAAGCGATCCGCCAGCTTGTTCAAGCTTCTCACGGGCCGCAGCACTTGATTTGTCCACTTCAACGGTGAACGATTTGGTCACCGTGCCACGGGCCAGAAGCTTGATCCCGTCATTGCGGCCATGCACTAAACGAATGGCTCGGAGCGCGGTCTCATCAATGCGGGCTCCGGCTTCAAAGCGCTCTTCCAATGTGTCGAGATTGACCACGGCATAAACAGGTTTAAAATCGGTATTGTTGAATCCGCGTTTGGGAAGACGACGAATCAAGGGCATCTGGCCACCCTCGAATCCCAGACGGACACTTCCACCGGAACGGGCTTTCTGGCCTTTGTGACCACGGCCGGATGTCTTTCCGTGGCCGCTGCTTTCACCGCAACCAAGGCGCTTACGCCGGTGCTTGGCACCGGGACGGGGGGCGAGATTATGAAGTCGCATGAGTATAATATGTTACAAGTTTGAACGCGTCTGTTTAATCAGGCAGCAACTGCCTCAACAGCAGTTTCAGCAGTACGGATTTTCTTCCCACGGAGTTTCATGATCTCAGCGCGTGGACGCAGGCTGGTAAGAGCGGAGAGGGTTGCCTTGACGACATTGGAGTGATTGCTTGAACCAAGCGACTTGGCAAGGACATCGCGTATGCCAGCAGCCTCGATCACGGCGCGAACGCCACCTCCGGCGATCACCCCCGTTCCAGGTGATGCAGGGCGAAGAAGGACTCGACCACCACCAAATTCCCCGATGACTTCGTGAGGAATTGTATTCTCGGAAATGGAAACAGGAACCATTGCTTTGCGGGCTGCGTCAGATCCCTTGCGGATTGCTTCGCTCACTTCATTGGCCTTGCCAAATCCAATGCCTACACGCCCCTTCATGTCGCCCGTCACGATAAGGGCACTGAAGCTGAAACGGCGTCCACCTTTGACGACCTTGGCACAGCGGTTGATGAATACGACTTTTTCGATCGTGTCTTTTGGAGTATCGTCTGCGGGTTTGTCCCGGCGAGGTCCGCGTTTGTTTGGTTTTTCGGCCATGAGAAGTAGGAAGTTAGGGAATATTAAAACTGGAGTCCGCCTTCACGGGCGGCGTCGGCCAAGGCTTTAACCTTGCCATGATAGTGGAATCCACCGCGATCAAACACAACCTTTTCAACCTTGTTGGCAAGACCGCGTTCGGCGATCAGTTTACCAACTTTGACAGCAGTGGCGACATTTGCGCGACTGTTGGAATCCTTGCGGAATGACTCTTCTGTTGTATTGACGCTGGCCAGAGTGGCACCGGCAAGATCGTCGATGACCTGGGCGGTGATATGCTGTCCCGAAAAATGAATGGCCAGACGAGGGCGCTCCGGGGTGCCGGATACCTTTTTGCGAAGTCTGATGTGACGCAGTTTGCGTGAATTGATGGCGGACATGATATATGCTTCCGGTGATTACTGGACTTGTGATTATTGAACGGTCTTGCCCTCTTTCCGGCGAACAACTTCGCCAGCGTAGCGTATACCCTTTCCTTTGTAAGGTTCGGGTGGATAATAGGCGCGGATATCTGCCGCTACTTGACCCACGAGATGCTTGTCGATCCCCTCGATAGAGATTTTGGTGTTATCGGTGACGGCCACCTTGATCTCTTTGGGAATCTCAAAGAGAATCGGATGGGAGTAACCAACTGAAAGATCGAGCTTATCCCCTTTGACGGCGGCACGGAAACCAACCCCCTGAATCTCAAGCTCACGACGAAATCCCTGACTGACTCCGGTGACCATGTTGTTGAGTAGGGCCCGGGCAAGACCATGAAGGGCGCGAACGGAGCGATCTTCATTGGCACGGCTGACCGTGAGGGTGTTTCCCTCCACGGAAGCAGTGATACCGGAAGGAAGCTCCCAGCTTAACTTGCCCTTGGATCCTTCTACCGTAACTTTGCCGCCTTGTTCCAAGGCGACTTTGACTCCGGCGGGGAGAGTGATTGGTGTTTTACCGATTCGTGACATGAGAGTGGGTGTTAACAGAATTGACTACCAGATGTAGGCGAGGAGTTCGCCGCCGACTTTCTGCTTGCGGGCTTCGTGTCCGGAAAGAACTCCACGGGAAGTGGAAATGATCGAAATTCCCAATCCACCGAGAACACGGGGAATTTCTTCGCTCCCAACATAACGGCGGAGCCCAGGGCGGCTGATTCTACGGAGGCCTGCGATTGCGGGTGTCTTGCCTACATAACGGGGGCGCACCTTGATGCGTGGATGAGACTCCTGATTGTCAAGTTCGTAGTCTTCAATATAACCCTCTCGTTTCAGAATAGCGACGATATCGCTTTTGATCTTGGAATAGGGTACAAAGAACTCCACCTTCTGAACGCTTACAGCGTTGCGGACTCGGGTAAGAAGATCGGCTATGGGATCGGTCAGGGCACTCATGAATATCAGGCGGCGGTTGCAGTTTCTTCGGCAGCCTCGGCAGTCTTTTCTGCTTTCTTGGCATTACGACCGACAAAGGGAACACCTAGCTCTGTAAGCAGGGCCCGGGCTTCGTCGTTATTTGTCGCGGAAGTCACGATGGTGATGTCAAAGCCTATGTTTCGCTTGATTTTATCAAGCTCCACTTCGGGAAAGATGGACTGGTCAGCCACACCAAGTGTGTAGTTGCCGTTGCCGTCAAATGCACGGCCGGATACCCCACGAAAATCACGGATTCTGGGAAGTGCCGTCTTAATCAGGCGCTCAAGGAATTCATACATAATTCGGCCGCGCAGGGTGACTTTTGCTCCGATCGGTTGTCCGGCCCGAAGCTTGAAATTGGAAATCGCCTTCTTGGCGATCGTCTCGACGGGTTTCTGGCCCGTGATGAGTTCCAATTCATCTTTGGCAATTTCCAAGGCGGCCTTTACATCGGGCGCAGAAGCGATGGATGTATTGATTACCACCTTCACCAAACGGGGAACCTGATGGACATTGTTGTAGCCGCGCTTTTCTTTAAGCGCAGGAATGACACGCGTGGTGTATTCGTTCTGAAGTTCGGCAATTGGAAGTGACATGGCAGATTAACTTATTCGACTGTGGGCTTGGCAGCTTTAGGTGCCTTAGGAACCTTGGGCTTGGGCGTATTCTTTTCCTTGGCGGGTTTACTCACCTTGGCTTCCTTGACTGAGGCCGAAGAAGAGGCTTTCTTTTCGATAAGCTTCACATTGGAAATATGAATAGGCCCCTCGCGCTCGATAATCGCACCGTTGGGCTGTTCCTGCGAACGCTTCACATGTTTCTTGATCATGCGAACCCCCTCGATGACAACTTGGTGTTTGGCACGATTTACCTGCAGGATCTTACCTTCGGAGCCACGATGGTTTCCTGAGATGACCTTGACAAGGTCACCGGCGTGAACATGAGTTTTTATGAGCTGAAGAGCGGGCATGGTCTGAAAAAATACTAGAGGACTTCCGGGGCCAGTGAAACGATCTTCATGAAGTTCTTTTCACGGAGTTCGCGTGCGACAGGGCCGAAGATACGGGTGCCGCGTGGATTGAGATCCTTGTCAATGATTACAATGGCATTG
Organism: uncultured Spartobacteria bacterium; assembly: GCA_903823215.1. Taxonomy (GTDB): domain Bacteria; phylum Verrucomicrobiota; class Verrucomicrobiia; order Chthoniobacterales; family UBA6821; genus UBA6821. The sequence continues at coordinate 25,110 of CAIJRY010000142.1, read as the reverse complement.
CTGTCGAATCGCAGATACGAACCATCCTCCCGGCGAACTGGCTGTCTTGTGCGAACGACGACAGCGCGGACAACATCACCTTTTTTGACGGTGCCGCCTGTGGCAGCCTCTTTGACATTGGCTGTGATCACATCACCAACGCGGGCGACGAGTGTGCGCTTGCCAATTACACCGATCATGGTTGCCATGCGAGCACCGGTATTGTCGGCAACATCAAGGCGGGAGCGAATCTGGATCATGGGAGTTGGTTCCTGTAAAGAAGGTTTTCCTTAAAAATTGAGTTGCGGCTTAGTGACGGATCACCTCGACAAGGCGCCAGCGCTTGAGACGGCTCAGTGGACGGGTCTCTGCGATCGATACGCGATCTCCGATTTTGGCCTCGTTCTTCTCATCATGCACATGGAATTTCTTCACCTGCTTGACGATTTTTCCAAAAAGGGGATGAGGAACACGAGTGATGGACTTGACCACAATGGTCTTGTCCATCTTGTCAGAGATCACTTCACCGACACGGGTCTTGCGTAGACCTCGTGATGCGACGGCTGGGGATTCGGATGGTGTTTGAATTGCGGTGTCGTTCATGGCTGTGGCCTAATGTAAATGGTGCAGGGCTGGATGCTTGTTCTTCTTACTGTGCCTTGGATTTGGCCGTCAGTACGGTTTCAAGCCGGGCAATTTCACGGCGCAAAGTGCGCAGTAGATGAGGCTTTTCAAGCTGACCAGCCTGCTGCTGTAAGCGGAGATGGAATATCTCCTGGCGCAGTTCCTTTTTACGGGAAGAAAGCTCATTAGGCGTCAATTCGCGGATTTCGTCAAGAGTCATATTCGGATCCTGTTGTTAAAAGTGCTTAGGAAGCGTGGTGACGAGTGATGAACTTCGTACGGATCGGCAGTTTATTAGCTGCTAGGCGCAGAGATTCACGTGCGACCGACTCAGGGATGCCATCAAGTTCAAAGAGGATGTTTCCAGGCCGCACCGTCGCAACCCAATACTCAGGCTGGCCCTTGCCTTTACCCATACGCGTCTCTGGCGGGCGAGCTGTCACTGACTTGTCGGGAAAAATGCGGATCCAGAGCTTACCCTTTCTCTTCATGTTACGAGTGAGAGCAACACGGGCAGCTTCAATCTGGGTGTTGGTGATCCATGCCCTTTCTAGGGTCTGAAGACCAAATTCACCAAAATCAATATTGATGTTGCGCGAAGCGATGCCAGTGCGACTTCCGCGCTGGGTCTTGCGATACTTAACTCTTTTGGGTAGCAAAGGCATGACTGTTCTCCTTGAAAATAATTAGGCAACTGCCTCGGCGGGAGCCTGGGCATCTCGGTTGGAAACTGAGCGACTGCCAGCAGACGCCGCATCTCTGGATTGATTTTCCGCCTCAACGGGCTTCTCTGGCTTTTTGCAAATCCAGCATTTGACGCCGATTTTTCCTGCAATGGTGTCAGCCTCGGCAAATCCGTAATCGATATTGGTGCGGAGCGTATGAAGGGGTATCGTCCCATTGCGAACTACCTCTGTTCGTGCGATTTCAGCACCGCCAAGACGACCGCTTGCACGGATCTTGATACCGTCGGCACCCATGTCCATTGCAATCTGCATCGCTTTTTTCATGGCACGACGGAATCCGATACGGCGTTCCAGTTGACCCGCAACACTTTCAGCAACAAGCGTGGCATCCAATTCCGGTTGCTTGATTTCAATAATATCAATTTTTGCCTGTTTACCACCTGCGAGGCGCGAGACCTCTTTGGTCATGGTCTCAATTTCGGACCCTTTGCGTCCGATCACAATGCCAGGCCGGGCGGTGAAAATTGTCACGCGCACACTGTTCCATGCTCGTTCAATCACGATTCGCGATACAGCGGCAGTCTTGAGTTTCTTCTTGAGCCAGCCACGGATCAACTGATCTGCATAAAGGAAATCGGCAAATTCTTTCTCGTTGGCATACCAGCGTGAGGTCCAATCACGGGTGATCGGAAGGCGGAAGCCGATTGGGTTGACTTTTTGTCCCATAATTTATTGTTCGGTTGGCTTGTAGGCTGAGAGGCTTAGGATGCAGATTCCCCTGTTACTTCAAGATTCGTTACTTCTGGAGTGGCTGGAACCGGTTGATGTTCGGCTTTTGATTTTTTGGAAACTTTGGATCTGCCAGCTTTGGCTACCTTATCCGCACGCCGCACGATCGGTACTTCGTCGGTCAGGACAATACGAATGTGGCTGTTGCGCTTGCGAACAGGGCCTGCGCTTCCACGGGCCTTGGGACGGATCCGTTTGATTGTAGGGGCCTCACCGATCACAGCCTCCTTGATGACCAGAAGCTCAGCCCGCACATTATTGTTATGCTCGGCGTTGGCGATCGCACTCTTGAGAGTCTTTGCAATCAATGGGGCTGCTTTCTTAGGTATGAATCCAAGCTGCTGGAGGGCATCAACGGCCGGCAGGCCTTGAATCTCACGGGTAACCTCACGGGCCTTAAAGGCGGAGATGCGCGCGTAACGGTGGGTGGCGATGACTTGCATGGTTAGAAAATTCGTTCGTAAAGTTTTTTGAATCAGCGGGTGGTATCGATACGGAAGGTGTCTCCCGCCTTGACTGTGTCGGAAGTGGATATTGTATTCTGCACGATGGCGCCGCTGATGGCGTCCCGCACATCCACAACCCTGGCAGAGGCAACTTGTCTGTCTCCGTGCCAGATTTGAAAGGGCATACCGGTCTTGACTCCCTGACGGGCACCAAGATTGGCGACAACAAGAGCGAGATCAGGCTTGTAATCCACAACCATTCCGCTTGTCAGCCCAACAGTACCGGTTGTGGCTACAGCGCTGCTCCTGGATGCGGTGAGCGCGGCCGATGCGCGCAATTCCTGTTCTACCTTGAGGCGGGTCTTGGCATCAATGCCATCCGAAGTTTTCAACAGATCCATCACCACCTCGGTGAGGCGAACCATCTGTTCGCGCGTGACATCATTTTCTTTCTGCAATAGCCGCATATCGCGAACCGCCGCCAAAAGACGGGTGCGTAGAGTCTCTTCCTCCTTGCCTGCAGGAGCGATACCCAAAGCCTCGACGCGCAAGTTGAGATCATCGTACTTGCGCTTGAAGAGTTCAGTCTCTCCATTGGCAACGGCAAGACTCTCGGTCAGCCCCTTGATTGAAGCCTCCGAGAGGATGAGTTTTTCACGGAATGAAGCGGCTCCAGCAGTTTCACTACCAACACTCGAAGCCACCGAATTCTGCGCAAGGGCAGCAGCAAGCGGAATGCCCACAAGTGAGGCAAGGGCAGCTGCTGTCACCGCTGACAGATGGCTTGTATGGCGTGTTAATGACATGCGAAAATACTGGTGAGTATCTTGATTACTTCGTGACCTTGGCGGTATGAGATCCGTGTTTCTTAAAGATACGGGTGGGGGCAAACTCTCCAAGTTTGTGACCCACCATGTTTTCCGTGACGAAAACAGGAATGAAAGAACGCCCGTTGTGGACATTGAATGTGTGGCCAACAAAGTCGGGGGTCACGGTCGAACGGCGAGACCAAGTCTTGATCGGCTTCTTGGTGTTGTTCTCGTTGAGTTTATCGATCTTCTCGAGGAGTTTCCACTCGACGAACGGACCTTTTTTTAGGGAGCGTGCCATAGTAAATTATTTCTTTTTGCGACGCTGCACGATGAATCGGTCGCTTTGTTTATGTTTGTCTCGGGTCTTAAAGCCCTTGGAAAGCTGACCCCATGGGCTCATGGGATGATGGCGTCCGCCACCTCCCTTACTCTTGCCCTGTCCACCACCCATCGGGTGATCAACTGGGTTCATTGCCATACCGCGGGTTTGAGGCCGTATACCGAGCCAACGGGATCGCCCTGCCTTTCCACTGATGACATTCATGTGCTCAATGTTCCCTACCTGTCCGATGGTTGCGTAGCACTCTTCGTTGACACGGCGAAGTTCGCCGGAGGCCAGTTTAAGCAGAGCAAAGCCTCCTTCACGGTTGCTGAGAATTGCTTGCGATCCGGCACTGCGAACAATCTGCCCACCTTTGCCCGGAATCAGTTCGATGTTGTGAATTGCAAGACCGAGCGGAATGGATTTGAGCGGAAGAGCATTGCCGACATTGGGCTCTGCGGCTTCACCGGCTGCGACCTTAAGGCCGATGGTCAGACCACTGGCTGCCAGAATGTAGGCTTTTTCGCCGTCAGGATACTGAATGAGAGCAAGCCGTGCACTGCGGTTCGGATCGTACTCGATGGCGATCACTTCTGCGACCGCATCACGACGGCAACGCTTAAAATCAATGATACGGTATTTTTTCTTATGACCACCACCACGATGGCGGGACGTCTTGCGCCCCATGTTGTTACGACCGCCGGTGCGGTGTTTGCTCTCAACAAGTGATTTCTCGGGCTTGCTCTTGGTGATCTCCTCAAAGGATGGCAGCGCCTTGAAGCGCTGCGATGGAGTCAGAGGACGAAAGGTTTTTAATGCCATGGTCTTAGGATAGGTATGGGCTCCGTTATTTTTCCTTAGGCAAGATCAATCTTCTCCCCGGGAGCGAGGGTGACAATGGCCTTCTTCCAATGCGGAGTGCGACCGTAGTCGGCGCGCCGTTCACGCTTTTTTTTGCCATCAACCTGAAGAGTATTTACCTGGGAGACCTTCTTCTTGAAGAGCGTCTCAATGGCATGCTTAATCTCAATCTTGTTGGCGTCCGTTGAGACACGGAAAACATACTTGTTGAACTTTTCGGAGAGAAGGCTTGCCTTCTCTGTCACAAGCACGCGGCGGATGATATCGTGGGCTTCTTTCATGCCTTTAGCCTTGTAGGCGGTTGCCAAGTGCCTCGAGGGCATCCTTGGTGATGATGATTTTGTCGAATGCGAGAAGATTCTCGGTATTTACTTCCGATGCCGTGATGAGCAGATCGCTCTGGACATTGCGAGCAGCAAGAAAAGTAGGTTCCGTGAAACTGGTTGCCACGATGAGCGTGCGGCGAACACCACCATGGAAACTTTCAACGAGTGAGATAAACTGCTTGGTTTTTGGCTCTTTCAACTCGAAGGAATCCACAATGAGGACATCTCCGGAGAGAACCCGTGCGCTCAGTGCCTTACGAAAGGCAAGCCGCTTGACGGCCTTGGGAGTTGTTTTGGCATAGCTGCGAGGGTGAGGTCCATGGACGACACCACCACCTACCCACACAGGAGAACTGGCATAACCGGCGCGCGCTCGGCCTGTCCCCTTTTGTTTCCAGGGTTTTTTGCCGGACAGATTCACTGTGGCCTTGGTCTTTACAGAAGCCGTTCCACTACGACGGTTGGCTCGCATGGCGACAACCACATCGTGAACCGCCTGGGTTCCTTTTCCGTCAGTGATGATATCGATCTTGGCCTGTTTGGCCACATCGGCTGTGAGAATGGTAGCGCTCATGGGTTACTTGGTAACTTTTGCTGATTTTTTCTTGGAGGGACGAACGACAACAAAGGTGCCCTTTGCGCCGGGGATTGCTCCGCTGACAAGGATCACTCCGTCGGCTTCACGCACTTGCACAATCTCAAGATTCTGGATCGTGATGCGCTCATCACCCATGTGACCGGGCATACCCATGTTCTTCCAAACACGACCGGGAGTAAGGCGGTTTCCGATTGCACCATTCCGGCGGTGCATCATGGAACCGTGAGTCTCCGGCTGACCGGCAAATTTAAAACGGCGCACAACGCCCTGGAATCCCTTACCTTTCGAAGTCGAGATGACATCCACGAACTGACCATCCTGAAAATTTGTGACAGACCAATCGCCCAACTCGGGGGCTGCTTCGCCATCCTTGAGACGAAACTCACGGATGAAACGCTTGGGAGTGGAGGAGCTCTTGGCAAAGTGCCCCAATTGAGGCTTGCTCATTCGATGCTCCTTCTGATCACCAAAGCCGATTTGAACGGATGAATATCCCTCTTTCTCCTTGCCCTTGACCTGAAGAACGCGATTGCCACCTGCTTCGATAACTGTCACAGGACGGATGCGACCCTTTGCGTCATAAACGCGGGTCATGCCGACTTTTTTTCCGAGAACACCGATGCTCATAATGCTTGTAAAAGTATAAAAATCCTAGTGGTGAACAGATCGTCAGATCTTAATGGTGATATCCACGCCGGCAGGCAGATTGAGCTTGCGCAGCTCATCCACGGTCTTGGCAGTGGGTTCGAGAATGTCGAGAAGTCGTTTGTGCGTGCGAATCTCAAACTGATCCATCGACTTTTTGTCGACATGCGGGGAACGGTTCACAGTGAATTTCTCGATGCGGGTCGGGAGTGGAATGGGTCCCGTTACTTTGGATCCTGTTCGTTTTGCAGTCTCGACAATTTCGAGAGCAGAGATGTCCAGAAGTCGGAAATCGAAGCCTTTAAGGCGGATACGGATGCGTTGTCCAGCGGCCATAGTCGTAAGTGGTTAGTTTTTCTGATCGAGAACCGCGGCCAATACCTGAGCCGGGACTTGTTCGAAGTGAGAGGGCTCCATGGAGTAGGATGCACGGCCCTTGGAGAGTGAGCGGATTGCAGTGGCGTAACCGAACATTTCGGAGAGGGGAACCTCTGCGTTGACATTGGTGACGATGGTCTTGGTTTCGATCGACATGATCTTGCCGCGACGGCGGTTGAGATCGCCCATGATGTCACCCTGATATTCCTCAGGTGTCACGGCTTCGACCTTCATGATTGGTTCAAGGAGAATGGATTTGGCATTCTTAAGACCATCCTTCATGGCAAAGATGGCAGCCATTTTGAATGCCATTTCGTTGGAATCCACATCGTGGTAGGAGCCATCCACGATCTCTACATGAACATCAATGACGGGATAGCCGCCAACAACTCCATTGAGAGCTGCCTCATTGAGGCCCTTGATGACAGCAGGGATGAAATCCTTTGGAATAGAACCGCCGACTGTTTTATTCTCGATAGTGACCCCCTTGCCCTTTTCATTCGGGGCAAGTTTGATGACGACATGGCCGTATTGACCACGACCACCGGACTGCTTGACAAGTTTTCCTTCGCCACCGGCAGGGTTGAGAATGGTCTCTTTGTAAGCAATCTGGGGCTTACCGGAGTTAGCCTCAACCTTGAACTCACGGAGCATGCGATCCCTGATAATTTCGAGATGCAGTTCACCCATTCCAGCGATGATGGTCTGTCCAGTTTCCTCGTCTGTGAATACGCGGAAAGTGGGATCTTCTTCGGAGAGGCGTTGAAGAGCATTTCCCATTTTCTCCTGATCAACCTTGGTCTTAGGCTCGATGGACATCGAGATCACCGGATCAGGGAATGAAGGAGGCTCAAGAGCGATAGGCACATCTTCGGTACAGAGCGTATCGCCAGTCGTGATGTTTCTAATGCCTACGATTGCTGCGATGTCACCTGAGTAACAGGTATCGATATCTTCGCGTTTGTCAGCTTGGATCTGAATCAGACGGCTGATGCGTTCCCGTTTACCGGTGCGAGGATTGAGCACAGTATCACCCTTACTGAGTTTTCCGGAATAGACGCGGAAGAAAACGAGCTTCCCTACGAATGGATCGCTCCAAAGTTTGAATGCAAGTGAACAGAAAGGTTCAAAATCGCTGGTTGCAGCGAACTTGTCATTCCCGTTATCAGGGTCCATTCCCTTGGCGGGAGGAATGTCAATCGGGCTTGGAAGATAATCAACAACAGCATCAAGGAGATACTGGACGCCCTTATTCTTGAAAGCAGAACCGCCAGCAACCGGCACAAATCGGTTGGTAATCGTCTGGCGACGGATTGCATTTTTAAGGATCTCACGCGTCACCGGCTTTTCTTCCAAGAAGAGCATTCCTACTTCTTCATCAAGATCCATCATCTGATTGACGAGATCCTCGTATGCAGCCTGCGCTTTGGCCTTTAACTCTTCCGGGATTTCTTCCACCGTATAGTTTGAGCCCATACTGGCATCATCGGCATAGATGACAGCCTTTTGGTTCACGACATCAATTTGCCCCTGAAGATGATCTTCGGCACCGATGGGAATCAGAATCGGCCAAGCGTTAGCACCGAGCTTCGTACGCATGTCGGAAACGGCGTTATCAAAATTGGCACCCGTGCGATCCATCTTATTGACGAAGGCGATGCGGGGAACATTGTATTTGTTGGCTTGTCGCCAAACAGTTTCAGATTGTGGTTGCACGCCGGCAACACCACAGAACACGGCAATTGCTCCATCAAGAACACGGAGGGAACGCTCCACCTCAGCCGTGAAATCGACGTGGCCTGGAGTATCGATAATGTTGATTCTCTGCTGGATTCCGTCAAAAAGCTTCACAACATTTTCCTGCGGGAGCTGCTTCCAACTGCAAGTGGTTGCAGCAGAGGTGATTGTGATACCACGCTCCTTTTCTTGCTCCATCCAGTCGGTGGTCGCCGCTCCTTCATGCACTTCGCCGATCTTGTGGATCATGCCCGTGTAGAAGAGAACACGTTCGGTCAAGGTTGTCTTGCCAGCGTCAATGTGAGCGCAAATACCGATATTACGCGTGCGATCCAACGGAAAGGCACGATCCGGAGAGTTCGGATTTTTGGTTTCTGGCGTGGCGCTCATGGAATGAAAAAGAACAATTTGTTAAAGAACGATGGGAGAATTGATTACCAGCGGAAATGGGCAAAGGCGCGGTTGGCCTGCGCCATTTTATGCAGATCATCACGCTTCTTGATGGCAGCCCCTTGTCCGGCTGCCGCCTCTTTGAGTTCAGAGGCAAGCGCCTTGTGCATCGGAACACTTTTGCGATTACCTGCAAAAGTAACAATCCAGCGCATGGCGAGAGCCAATTGACGATCAGCAGGAACCTCCATGGGAACCTGATAGGTGGCACCACCAACTCGGCGACTCTTCACCTCGAGACGTGGACGGGCGTTATCCATGGCTTTTTGCAGAACATCCAGAGGATCAACTGCTTCCGAACCGTCACGAGTACTCTCGATCGCATTGTAAACAATGCGCTCTGCAAGCGAACGTTTGCCACCACGCATCACCGTGGTGATGAGGCGGGCAACCAGAGGGCTGGCGTAGCGAAGGTCGCGCTTGACCTCTTTTTGAATAACGCGTTTGCGACGGGACATGGAAAAGAACGGTTGGTTTGTTAAATTTGAGTTTCTACGCGGTGGGACTATTTTTTCTTACCCTTACCGGCTGCCTTTGCTTCTTCACCCGGCTTAGGACGCTTGGCTCCGTACTTCGAGCGACCACGGCGGCGACCATCGACTCCGAGCGCATCAAGTGTGCCACGGACGATATGATACCGGACACCAGGAAGATCCTTCACTCGCCCACCCCTGACCAGAACGATCGAGTGCTCCTGAAGGTTGTGGCCCTCACCACCGATATAGGCAATGACTTCCTGCCCATTGGTGAGGCGAACCTTGGCTACTTTACGAAGTGCCGAATTCGGCTTCTTGGGGGTACGAGTCATCACCTGAACGCAGACGCCGCGGCGCTGAGGACAATTCACAAGGGCGGGTGATTTGGACTTCACCCTTACCTTTTGGCGACCCTGTCGTACGAGTTGGTTGATGGTTGGCATTTGAGAATGGTTTGTTCCGGCGTTGTTCTTCGTTGGGTTTCCGGCTGCATCCTGTACCACTTTTCAGCGGAACGATAGACCACATCACTGCGGTGCTGGCGAAATTCCCGAAGAAGCCGGGAGGTGGGAATGTAGGGAAAGCACGCCCATCTGCAAGAAGATTTTATGATTTCATCCCAGTTTTTTTGGCGTGAACCGATCGCAATATTCCCATGTTTCGTTGCGGAGCCTCTTTCTCAAGCCTTCCAGCCATTTGAGGGCCGTTTTTTATTACAATCCAGCCCGATGCATCTTTTTCTGGCAGGTGGAAAAATTTAATCCCGAACAACGGTTTTTATCACACTGAAGAAACAAATTTGAGAAGTGATATTCATTGTAAGATATTCGTTATACAAAGAATTGCATTATTATTCATCTATCCGAGTGTGGAAAGACGTGTCGAACCTGTGCAATGAGCCGATACCCCCACTCTGCAAACGATCTAAATAACCCGACCTTTCGGTAAAGCCACCACAGAAGCTCTCCCACACGACTCCCATAGATACTCATGAAGCGGAAAATCGCGGCAGCTCCTGTGAATGTCTTTCCATTACCTTCAATGAGCGTAACTGCACGCAGCCTCGTGCCGGCAGAAATGCCATGCCTTATGCCAGAGCCACCTTGCACTGGTAATACGCGAACCTCATCCTCTGCAACCCTCGCCAGCACGGCAGCCGAACAACAACAAAACGTACATTCCCCATCATAGAGAAGGAGGGCTTGGTGCGGGCTGGGCTCTTTCTGAATACTCACTCCTAAAACAATAAGCGGAGACTTTTGTGAAAGATAGCGCTCATTGAAACGAAGGCCCATTGCACAACACATCATTGGACTAGGGAAACACTCTCCCGTAGTGTGTCCACCATGAGTTTCCGATTCCCAACAATCATGTCTCTCCTCCTGGTGCTGGGAGGAGCATTCTCCCCACTCTCAGTCTTGGGGCAGGATGCAGAAACAATCCTTCAGTCCGCGAGGATGAATCCGACAACACACACGGCAACATTACGGGCCCGGATCCGGGGAGAGAACGCCTCCATCCCAATGACCATCCGTCTTAAGGATCACATCGTGCGTTACGAGTTTGAAAACCCCAGTCAAACCATCTACCTCACGCTCTCACCTACCGAAACCCAGCTTAGCGAGGAGGTCAATGGCAAGATGAAACCTGTCTCTCCGATCCACCGTCACGATTTCCTTCGACAAACTGGAATCACCTATCAGGATCTTTCCCTAGGATTTCTCTATTGGCCCCATCCGGTGATTCAAGGCGAGGAAACAGTGAAAACGCGCCCTTCCTGCAAAATCGACCTTCAGGCTCCGGCGAGCGAACCACTCTACGGACTGGCCCGAGTCTGGATAGACAAGGAAAGCGGGGCTATCCTGCGTATCGAGGGTTATGATAAGAAAGGCCTGCTCCTACGGCGCTTCGAGGTCATCTCAGGACAGCAGATCGATGGATTTTGGATGCTAAAACAGATGCGCATTGAAAGCTTCTTGCCCGGCAACAGTCACGAAGCAACCTCCAGAAACTATCTGGAGATCTTGGGAAAGCTGTAAAGACAACCAGATTAATTCTGCCACCAAAACAAGCGCGGCGGCGTTGGGCGCGGACTTGGTGTTGGCTTGGGACTAGGCGTGGGAGAGGGCTTCGGTGTCGGGGTCGGGCTTGGCGTGGGGGAGGGCTTCGGTGTGGGTGTAGGAGTCGGAAGGACACTTGGAAGCTGTACTACCTTGGCGGCCAATGGAGAACCGAGTCCTGTCACAAGGTCGAATCCCGTCACCGCTCGATAACCATTGCTGCCTGAAATGATATCGCGGAGCAGGGATGCGTAGTTTGTTTTAGCAGCTCCGTAGAGAAGAGTTTGAAATCCGGCAATGCTGGAATTATTGCCCAAACTAGCACGGCGTGAAATCAGTGCGGACCACTGGGGAGCACCTGCACTTGTCCCGCCAAAGATATACCACCCACCCGAGTTGGTCTTTGTCGGATCTGTGAAGAAAACCGACACTCCAGTATAAGGGTCAGCATTGTAGGCCACATCAGGAATTCCTCTTCCAGGATTTACATTCCATCCAGCCTGATAGGAGGGAAGTGCTTCGAAACGACTCATTCCTCCCCCGCTGCCACTCCAAGCCACTTCCGATGAAACGAGGCCGGAACTTGAATTATAGAGCAGTGTTGTGCCTCCAACCCCGAGAACAAAAGGAGAACTGGCGGGCCAATCAACAATTCCTCCCGTATCACCGGAGGAGGCCACAAAGGTAACACCAGACTTATTGAATGAGGAATCGTAGTTGAGTTCCCCCAAGAACTCGGTAGCCCCCCAACTCATGGAGACAACATTTGCCTTGAGCGTGGAAACCGCATAATTCACCGATGCAATCAGACTGCTGATGCCAGCATTGGGTGCTACCACCAGCACAATGGATGCCCCGGGAGCCATGGCATGAGCCCATTCCACATCAAGCGTGGACTCTCCAGCCCAGCCCGCATCCTGTACCGAAGGTTTTCCTGACGGATAGACAACGCTGACCGTGGCGACGGGCAGCCCATACTGAGCACAGAAAGCATTCAGATCCGACTGAATGTTACTGCTGCCGTAGGCATCAATAATCGCTATAATCTGACCTCTCCCATCACCATTCGTCGCAATCTGATCGAAACCATAAGCACGGGATATCTGCGACGGTATGTAGCCAGTGGAGGTATAACTGCTGGCCGCAGGAAGGGCATGTCCTCCTCGAAACCTGCCAATCGTGTTAGCCAGACTTCCATCTTTCCACCCATATTTCCACTGAAGGGCGGGCTTCACGGCAGGTGTGATACTCTCGGAGTTTTGAGCGATGAGTTGTGAAAAACCCGAAAGAATAAGCGCCGCAGAGCAGCAAATACCAAGGCAGGGATTATTGTTCATTTTGGGGAAGGGGTAACAACTCGTCAAAAGCACTTTCGACTGACTCCGTCAAGCGGCAAACCCCCAATCAAAATCATCAAGAGTGACGCTTCTCTAAACCTTTTCCGTTGCAGTACTTCCAAAAAGTCCTGATGGCCGCAGGAGAAGAATAATGATCAGGATGCCGAAGGCGATCGCATCTCGATAGGAAGAGAGGAAAGATCCTCCGAGCAGGCATTCACTCAACCCGAGCAGCACCCCACCCACAGCCGCACCGGGCAAACTTCCAATCCCCCCGAGCACGGCAGCCACAAATGCTTTGATGCCGGGTAGAGTTCCCATCAACGGTTCAATGGAATGGATATTCATCGCGTAGAGCACTCCTGCAGCTCCGGCAAGAGCCGAACCAAGGGCAAAGGTCATGGCGATCACCACATTGCTATTCACCCCCATCAGGGCGGCTGCATCACGATTTTGGGACAGAGCCCGCAGAGCCAGTCCAAAGCGGGTGCGCAGGACAATCTCCCGCAGGGCAAACAGAAGCACCAGCGTTACTGCCATCACCAGCAGATGGTTTCCAGAAATAGAGACTCCGGCACCCAGGGAAAATCGGATCGGCGGCAAGAGATCAGGAAAAGCTTTCTGATTCACTCCGAAGAGAATCTGCCCTCCATAGGAGAGCAAAAGGGAAACTCCGATTGAGGTAATAAGGACGGCGAGCTTGGGCTGATTCCTTAGTGGTCGGTAGGCAAGCCTCTCAATCAGCACTCCAAGCAGGGCGCAGACGATCATCGCCGCGAGGATAACGGCAGCTGTGACCATCCAGGGATCGGGAAAAATCCTCGTTGCAAGGGGTGCCGCGTAGTATCCGGCAAAGGCCCCCACCATCAGCACATCACCATGCGCGAAGTTGATGAACTTCAGAAGTCCGTAAACCATGCTGTAACCAAGTGCGATCAGTGCATAGATGGCTCCCAGAGAAAAACCATTGATCAGCTGCTGGAGAAATTCGTGCACCGGATAAGAAAAAGCTAAAAGGCAAAAACGAAAAGCTAAAAGCCTATTATTGGAAATTTATCCCTACAGCAGCTTCATTCACCATCTCCCAGAGTGCAGCCATTCATGTGGATAGCAAGGCCAACAAGCGTAGCCGTAGAAGGGGCGCAGGAAGTTTCGGTGCCCCGCAAGGGGTCGTGAGCGAATGGCGTAGTAGTCCTACGCCGAGCGATCAGCAACGCAGCGGTGCGTGAAAATCCCAAGCCTAAAATTTGAGCGCCACCTGGGAACCGAGTACCAGTTCGTTACCCAATGTTCCATTCTGCTGCGGATTCATGATGTATTCGGCAAAGGGCTTCACGGAAAACCATTTGTTCACCATGATCTGGTAATCGAATTCGAGTACTCCACCCCAGCTTGGCTGTGGCTGGGCGGGATAGATGGCAGCGGGACTCTGCCCCTTCTTCAAGGAAGCATTGCTCGCCTGAATTGCAGCCGTGTTAATGGAATAGGTTTGATTGTAGGCAGAAGCAGCCTGCGAGCTGAACCATGCAGTGCCAAAGGCAAGTCCCATGCGGTCTTCCGGGCGGCCCGGAATCAGCCCCTGATAGACCAAGCCGGTCTGGTAGTAGAAATCGAGCAGGCTGTATTGCTGCGGAGAGAAGGTGAAGGCGTTGAACATGTAAAGTCCCTTCTTGGAGAGGGTTGGCTTGGCGACCTCCGTGGGGTTTTTGGCATCCACCACACTTTTGCCATCAGCTGAGAAGATGGTCTGTTGTGTTTCATGGACACGATAGAGCATTTGATCAGCCTGCCAGTAGAAGGCCCAAGCACCCATGTTGAAAGGACCGGCGTTATAGGCCTTGGCTGATTTTCCCGTGCCGGACTGATTCACAGGGAGGAAGTCCTGATTCTGTATGCCCCACCAGATCATGCCAAAGGCATATTTTCCTTCGAGCTTGTCCTTGCCAAATTTCGGCTCCCATCCACATTCAGTCACACTGTAAAGACCGTTCGGATTTCCGTTATTACCATTTGGCTGCCCTGCTCCGACGGCATTCCACCCGGCACCCCCAAAGCTGGACACTCCATTATTGTTGATGGTTCCCTTGGACGCAGGGTTCGCCTGACCCTGCTGATTCTTGGGAACGGCTGTGTAGGGAGAAACTTGTGTCGGGCTATATACGGATTGAGTGGCTCCACCGGCATTGGGAATCGCCATATAAAGACCGCTCATGACATAGGTTTCCTTGGTGGGCTTCACTTTCAATGTTCCTCCCCAACTGTCATAGGTGCTGGACCACGGGATCTTGGAAGCCGCATTTCCGTTGTATCGGGCATTGCCGGGCCAGTACTGCTTGGCCCCCGCTCCCATGTTACCGCCGATTCCCTTGTTACTCGCAATCTGATTGTTCATGAACAGCTTGGATAGAGGCTGTTGAAGAAACTGATCGTAGGGGTTCATCCAACCAGCATTGATCATCAGTTTGCCATTGGAAGTGGTGTATTCCAGATATTGGGCCATCAGGCGCAATTCCTTGCCACTCTGAATGTTAGAAGGGTTGAAGCCATTGGCGGCTCCTGTGATGTTGTTGATGTCATTTCCGTCCCGGTAGCGGAGGTTTGAATATGCCTTGAGTCCTGTCAGGCCGAAAATCTTGCCAAAATCGTAGGCGAACCCGAGCTTGATCTGCTCGTCAAAGGCGCTTCCCGTACGATATCCCCCTGTCGTATTCCCATAGTAGTTGCCCTGCCAGTCACCAGTCACAGTCAGTCCATAATCCTCGGCTTTCTTACCCAAGCCAAGCCAGTTGGCCGTGGCCCCTTTTCCGCCCCACCAACTAGCCAAAAACGATTTTTGGGACACAGGCGATGGAGTTGCATTTTGCGCCGTGGCCTGCTGTATGGTCAAGCCACCGAGTATCGCAATCCCTGCTGCAAGGAATGAAGTTTTGCGTAAATTCATGAGAAGTACAGCTTATCGCCCAATCAAATACGGACAAGACTTTCTTTGTTACAACATCGCCACAAAAAAACCCGAAGGGTTTTTCTCCCTTCGGGTCTTGCATGAGTTCCTCTTTGAGGAAGGTATTTATTGTGTGCTTAGGCAACAGGCTCTGCAACCGCAGCCTGATCCCGCTCTTTCATCGCTGCCTTGCGGCTCAATTTCACGCGCCCCTTGTCATCGACGCCGATGCACTTGACCCAGATAACATCCCCGCTCTTAACGACATCCTCGACTCTATTGACGCGAGCGTCGGCCAATTCGGAGATATGAACGAGACCATCTTTTCCTGGAAGCACCTCAACAAAAGCACCGAAATCTTTGATCGACACAACAGTCCCTTGATAGATGTCGCCAACCGTGATCTCACGGGTCATTCCTTCGATGATCTCTTTGGCACGCTTCAGGCTCTCACCATTACTGGAGTAGATGTGTACTGATCCGTCATCCTCAATGTTGATCTCGGCACCGGTCTCGGCAACGATCCCCTTGATGGTCTTGCCGCCCGGGCCGATGATGAGGCCGATTTTGTCCTGAGGAACCTTCACTGTCTCGATCCGCGGAGCATACTTGCTCATCTCCGTGCGATGCGAACCGAGGGTCTGCTTCATATGATCGATGATGAGCCCGCGGTTTTTACGGGCGTCATCGATGGCAGCGGCCATGAGTTCATGGCTGATTCCGGGAAGTTTGAGATCGAGTTGGAATCCAGTGACCCCCTCATCGGTGCCGCAAAGCTTGAAGTCCATGTCACCGAAGTGATCCTCACTACCGATGATATCGGTCAACAGAGTATGGCGGGAGAGATTGCCCTGATCGTCATTCTCGGTCACGAGACCGACCGAAATACCGGCGACAGGACGCTTAATCGGAACACCGGCATCCATGAGCGCAAGCACACCGGCGCAAACCGATGCCATCGAAGTGGAGCCGTTGGACTCCATGACCTCGCTGGTCACACGCAACGCGTAAGGGAAATCCTGCTGTGACGGGATCACAGGGAAGACGGAACGCTCGGCGAGCGCACCATGACCGATTTCACGACGGTTCTGACCTCCAAAACGGCCTGTCTCACCCACACTGAACGGTGGGAAGTTGTAGTGAAGCAGAAAACGTTTGGTGGTTTCGCCTCCACCGTATCCGTCGATCATCTGGGCTTCATCGGTCGTGGCCAATGTGGCAAGCGCCATGGCCTGAGTCTCGCCACGGGCAAAGAGTGCGGAACCGTGGGCACGGGGTAAAATGGATGTCTCGCTGGAAAGCTGTCTCAGTTCGAAAAGTCCACGACCATCGCAGCGCTTCTGTTTATCAAGAATGCTGACACGGAAGGCCTTCTTCTGGAGATAGTCAAATGCTTGGGAAATTTCGAAGTTGGTAGCAGCCGGGAAGCTCTCCAGAATCTTGGCTTTCACCTCTTCACGTAGTGCGCCGACGGCCTTGCCACGGGCAACCTTGCTGGGGATGTAGAGGGCGGACTCGATGCGGTCGCCTGCGACTGCATAAGCAATCTCAAGCATTCCCTGATCGACGGCAAGAACGCTGTACTCGCGCTTGGGCTTGCCAGCGGCGGCAATCAGCTCGCGCTGGGCGGCAATAAGAGACTTGGATTGATCGCGGGCAAAATCAAGGGCACGCTTGAACTCCTCCTCGGGAAGCTCGTTAGCAGCGCCTTCGATCATGATGACCTGCTCTCCATCGCCGACATAGACGAGATCGAGATCGCTTTCTTCACGCTGGGTGTGAGTGGGATTGACCACAAACTGACCACCGATGCGGCCTACGCGAACAGCAGCAATGGGCTTCTCAAATGGAATGTCTGACACGCAAAGGGCTGCGGAAGCTCCATTGATCGAAAGGATATCGGGATCGATCTCCCCATCCGCCGAGAGGAGGATGCTGATGATCTGGGTGTCGTAGAAATACCCCTTCGGGAAAAGGGGACGCAGAGGACGGTCCGTCATGCGGGAAGTAAGGATTTCCTTCTCGCTGGGCCGCCCCTCGCGCTTGAAGTAACCGCCGGGAAATTTACCGACTGCGGCAGCTTTTTCCTTGTAATCGACAGTGAGCGGGAAGAAATCCTGCCCATCCTTGATCGTGGTGGCGGAGACTGCGCTTACAAAAACGATGGTCTCGCCGGAGCGAACCATCACCGCGCCATCGGCGAGCTTGGCAATCTTGCCGGTTTCAAAGGAGATGGGATTTTGACCGACATTGGCCGTAATAGTAGTGTGTGACATGGGTGTTGTTTCTTGGGTTGGAATACGGGATCCGATACGGGCAAAATTAGTGATTGCCCTTGGATGCGGATGGCTCCCTGAATGGGGGCCTGTATTGGGTAATGGGTGTTATTTGCCTTTCTCTCCAATGAGGAGAATCCCTCTTAACTAAGAGGTCATAAAAGGTAAGGGATATGAGGCAAGGATTGCCGGTTGCCCGATCTCGGTACCCAGGTCTTGTCAGACCCGCAGAGAAAAACCGGGCCTCCGAAAAATGGCTACTTGCGTAGATTGAGCTTCTCGATGACCGCCTGATAACGCTCGGAAGCGGTATTTTTCAGATAATCAAGGAGACGGCGGCGCGTGGCAACCATCTTAAGTAGACCGCGACGGGAGGAGTGATCCTTGGCGTTGCCTTTGAGGTGCTCGGTCAGCAATGTGATTCTCTGTGTGAGATTGGCTACCTGCACATCGGCACTACCGGTGTCGTTGTCATGCAGCCGGAGTGCTGCAATTTCTGCTGTTTCTGTTGTCGTCATTTTTTTAAGGAGAGCAACTTTACATCAAAGCGGCATTACCTGACAAGTTTTTACTCAGGGAATAATCTTACAGATTTAGTTACGCAGATAGTGGCACATGTAGCCACTAGGGTTCTTTTGCAGATAATCCTGATGATACTCTTCAGCTGGATAGAAGGTCGTCGCCTTGGTAATTTCGGTAACTACGGGTTTCTTCCACTTTCCTGATTTATCGACTTCCTCCTTCACTTTGAGGGCGGTTTGCTTCTGCTCCTCACTTGTGTAGAAGATCGCCGAACGGTATTGGTTGCCAATATCGTTTTCCTGACGGTTCAGGGTGGTGGGATCGTGCATCCTGAAAAAGAAGTGTAGGAACTCATTGTAGCTGAGCACGCCCGGATCGAAGCTGACCTTCACTGCCTCAGCCTGCCCTGTGGTATGGGAACAAACCATTTCGTAGGTAGGATTGGGAATCGTTCCGCCAGTGTATCCCACCGTCGAACTGATCACTCCGGGAATCTTGCGGATGATCTCCTGCATCCCCCAGAAACATCCCCCAGCCACGATGGCTGTTTCCTGTTTTGGCTTCCCGGCAGGAGCCTTGACCACCCCTGCTTTGATGAAAGGTGCCAGGAGCGATCCGTAACCGGCCTTCTCCATTTGATCGACGGGTATGAATCGGAGCGAAGCTGAGTTAATGCAATAGCGCAGATGGGTGGGACCGGGACCGTCGTCAAAGACATGGCCCAGATGTGAATCTGCCCCCTCGGAGCGAACCTCGGTGCGTTCCATACCAAAGGTTGTATCAGTCTTTTCCACGACTACTTTTGGATCTACAGGCTTGCTGAAGCTGGGCCATCCGCATCCGGAATCAAACTTATCCAGTGAACTGAAGAGAGGCTTGCCTGAGACGACATCAACATAGATTCCAGGTTGATGATTGTCCCAGAACTCATTATGAAAAGCCGGTTCTGTGGCTGCATGCTGCGTCACCTCGTACTGCATGGGAGTCAGCTTTTGTTTACGCTCCGCGGGAGGAATCGGTTGCATTGGCGTTGTCATGGTGTTGATGCTTTGGTTGGATCCTGATTGGTTGGCATGGCTCGGCCCGCAACTGCTAAGGAGAATAAGGGAGAAAAGACAGGTTAGAGAAAGGGGGGTATTCATGATCAATCAGCGTCGGAATCTTGGAGTTTATTCCAAGGGATTGAAAAACAAACGCGTTATTTGCTCCCAGAAACTTAGCGAGGTGATCCATCCTCATAAGTCATCGTCACAGTCTCCTTGGTTCCAGAGAGCCCAGTACAACCAGAGATAAGCATCGTATTGATTGACCACGAGTTGAAACCAATCTTTGTCCATCGGTAGAGTGAGCCAAGAATGCTGCGAGCCGCAAGGGTTAGAAACTGTTTTCTGTTATCTTGGAAGATCATCAGAGGGATAGAGAACTTGTTTTTCTCAGCATCCATGTGTTTGCTTTCCTGCTGCCCATGAGTGACATTCCCAAACCAAGCGAACCTACTTCAGAAATCTCGAAGGCCTACGCCCCTGGTGAAGTCGAGCAGGTCTGGTATGATCGCTGGACAACTTCAGGTTGCTTCACTGCCGACCCTGCATCGAAAGCCCCTCCTTACTCGCTAGTCATCCCACCTCCGAATGTCACCGGCGTGCTGACACTCGGCCATGTACTTAATAATACTCTTCAGGATATTCTCGCCCGCCGTGCTCGCCAGACCGACCACGAGGTTCTCTGGCTTCCCGGTACGGATCATGCAGGCATCGCCACACAGACGGTCGTAGAACGGCAACTCCGTAAGGAGGAGAAAAAGACCCGCCATGATCTCGGTCGCGAGGCCTTTCTCGCTAAGGTGTGGGAGTGGAAGGAAAAACATGGCGGCATCATTATCAATCAGTTGAAAAAGCTCGGCTGTTCATGCGACTGGAGCCGTGAACGCTTCACCATGGACGAGGCCTATGCGCGCAAAGTGCAGGAGGTCTTCATTGATCTCTATGGCAAGGGGCTGATCTATCGCGGCAAGCGGATGGTCAACTGGTGCCCCGTTTCACTGACTGCCCTGAGCGATGAGGAAGTCATTCCCAAGAAACAGAAAGGATACCTTTATCATTTCAAGTTAGAGGTGGTGGAAAGTCCCGGCACCTGGATGGAAATTGCAACCACGCGACCTGAGACGATACCCGGTGATACGGCCATCGCCGTGAATCCGAAGGATGCCCGTTACGCCCACCTCATCGGTCAGCATGTACGCCGCCCCCTCCCGCTCGAAACGGAATATCTGCTCCCGATCATCGGTGATGAGGCTGTGGATTTTGAATTCGGTACAGGCGTTCTCAAAGTCACCCCTGCCCATGATAAGGCCGATTACGAAATCGGACTCCGGCATCACTTACCCATGATCGACATCATGAATCCGAATGGGACATTGAATGACCTTGCCGGCGAGGGCTTTGCAGGACTGGATCGATTCGAGGCTCGCGCAGAGGCCGTCGAGCGCCTGCGTGAACTGGGACTGCTGACCAAGGAGGAGCCGTATGAGAATAATGTTGGCTTCAGTGAACGGGCTGATGTCCCTGTGGAGCCGCGCCTGAGCGAGCAATGGTTCCTGAAATATCCGAAGACCATCGAGGCCCGTGCTGCCGTGAAGGATGGACTGATCCGCTTCTTCCCCGATCGCTGGGAAAAGGTCTACGACCACTGGCTCGAGAATATCCAAGACTGGTGTATTAGCCGCCAGCTCTGGTGGGGGCACCGCATTCCGGTGTGGTATCCTCCGCAAGGAGAGAATGCCGGAATCCGCGCACAACTGGAATCCCCCGGTGACGACTGGACTCAGGACTCCGATGTGCTTGACACTTGGTTCTCCTCCTGGCTCTGGGCGCATGACACGATGGATGAGGCGACGAGGGCAAAATTCTATCCCACCAGCGTTCTGGTCACTGGTCCCGATATTATCTTCTTCTGGGTTGCCCGTATGATCATGGCAGGACTGGAATACACTGGAGAAATCCCTTTCAAGGATGTCTATTTCACCGGCATCATTCGTGACAAATCAGGGCGCAAGATGTCGAAGAGCCTCGGAAATTCACCTGATCCTCTAGACCTTATCGCCAAGTATGGAGCCGATGGTCTTCGCTTCGGCATCATCCGCGTCGCACCACAGGGACAGGATATCAAGTTTGACGAAAAGGTGGTCGAGGAAGGTCGCAACTTCGCCAACAAACTCTGGAATGCCTGCCGCTTCCGCGAGATGCAAGGATCGAGTAAAACTGCGCCGGGTATCAGCCATCACGAACTACCTGCCATCGCAATCCATGTGCTGGAGCGCTTTGACTCGATGCATGCCGCATTAGCAGACGCCTACAAAGACTACCGTTTTCATGCAGTGGCGGGGTTGCTCTATGATTTTTTCTGGGGTGATTATTGCGACTGGTTTGTCGAGGCGGCCAAGCCGATTCTGAATGGCAATGATGCCGCTGCCCGAAGCGCGATTCTCGCCACGATGGACTCTGTTCTCTCCGGCGTACTGAGACTCCTTCATCCGCTCATGCCGCACATTACGGAGGAACTCTGGAAGCGGATGGGCTTTACCGCCCCCTCCTCCGCCTCGGGCACTTGTGAACGCAAGGGCTTCCTCCTCTACACAAAACCTCCCAAGGAAAAACTCCTGACCGGCATCAGTGAGAAAAAGGTCTCTGATGCATCGCTCATGGTTCCGCTTCTCTACCAAACCATAAGCTTGGTACGCAATCTCCGCGCAGAATTCAAAATACCACCGAAGCAAGAGGTTCGCTTGATTGTCTCTGGCCCGACAGCCGAGGCACTCCATAGTGACAAATCGATTTTTGAGGCACTTACCAAATCTCAGGTGGAAATAAATCCTCCGGAGCTTCCTCAATCAGGCACTCCAAGTGTGCTAACGGGTTTTGGTAGTATCTACCTCCCGCTTGAAGGTTTGATCGATCTGGATGCTGAAAAAAAACGGCTCACCGCTGAGATAACCAAGGTGGAAATGGAAATCGCAAAGGTGGAATCCAAGCTCAATGACCCTGCTTTCGTGGACAAAGTCCCAGCCGCCGTGCTGGAAGATCACCGCGAAAGGCGCATCAAATGGAGTAAGAAGCTGGAAACCCTGAGAGCATCGCTTATCTCGCTCGGTTAATTTTCCTTCAAGTTTAAGCGTTCCGGTTTCATCCTTCCCCCATGTCCACACTCGACCGCCTCTTCGTCTTCATCATGGCGGGAGGGAGCGGAGAGCGATTCTGGCCTGCGAGCCGCACCGTCACGCCGAAACATCTCCTCAGACTTATGGGGGACGAGACGCTGCTAGAGCAGACAGTACGGCGATTTGAGGGGATCGTCCCGTTGGAGCAGATCTTTATCCTGACCAATATCGCCCAGTTGGAACCGACCAAGCGAGCCCTCCCCTTCCTGCGGCCAGCAAACATTATCGCCGAGCCTGCCAAGCGCGATACCGCACCCGCTGCTGCCTTGGCCACGGGCATCGCCCGAAGTCATCGCGCCGATGCCATCGTTGCTCTCTTCCCAGCCGATGCAATGATCCATGATGCCTCAACCTTCCGCAGGCAGCTTACCGAGGCAGCAGAGTTCGTTGCCAGCAATCCGGCAATCCTCACATTCTCCATTACTCCAACCCACGCCTCCACTGGCTTTGGTTATCTCCAGTTGGGAGCCGATATTGAGACGGCTGGAACATCCCGTTTCGTTGTCGTCGAACGCTTTGTCGAAAAACCTGATGCCGCCCGCGCAGAAGAATTTCTCGCTGGGAAAAAGCATGGCTGGAATGCAGGCATGTTCCTCTGGCAGGCAGAGACTTTTCTGGGCGAATGTAGGCAGCACCAACCCGAGCTGGAACGCTTCATCCACGGGGTTGCCTCCGCTGAAAACCTCGACTCATACCTCCGGGAGATCTTTCCAACTCTTCCGAAAATCTCCGTCGATTTTGCCATCATGGAAAAGGCTGCCAGTGTTGCGGCCGTTATCGCTGAATACGACTGGGATGATGTCGGTTCGTGGACAGCACTTCCTGCCCATCTCGGCAAGGATGCCAACGAGAACACCCTGAAAGGCTCGGTAGTCTCGCTTGATTCGTCACGGAACATTGTTGTGGCAGGGAAACGCACCGTGGCTCTCTGCGGAGTCAGTGATCTGGTGGTGGTCGAAACCGAAGATGCGATCCTTGTCTGTCACCGCGATGCCGTACAGCAGATCAAGAGTTTGCCTCTCCCGCCGGAACTGAAGTAGGGCGGCAGGACATAATTTTCTACCAGCTGTAACGAAGACCTCCGTTATAGCCGAGTTCTTGATCCGTCCCCCAATACTGGTATTGGGCCCCGGCATAGACGGCCCATTTTTCATTCACGGTCAGTTCCAGGCCGGCCTCGACATTGACGGCATCCGCACCACGGTTGACTCCGAAGACTGTGAGCGATCCGGGTTGCGGAACACTCGCAAAGGAAGCATTGACCTCGCGGTTCTGTGCCTGATTGGCAAGAAAGTCATGCTCCCATGAGGCAAAAGCCTTGGGTGTGAGAATGAGACTTTTTGAGAGCCTGATGGGTGCCTCCATCTGAAATCCCGGGGCAAGAATCATGGAACTGGCCTGGGCGGCATTGACCTGCAGGTTCAGGGAATTGGCTCCCGTCTCCGTGAATCCCTGTTGGAGTTGATACACATAGGAAAAGAGAAGACTCGGCGTAAAGACAAGCGGCCCCAACTTCTGCTCGTAGCCCGCATTGAGTGCAGCGACCAAGCCATCTGATTGCCACCGTCCACTGGCCTGACGATTGATGAATCCCGCAGAGGGTGATCCGAAGTTGATCTGACGGGTCGAGCTGTACTGAAAGTCGCTGTAGCCAATCAATCCTGCAAATCGGAAGTTGCCGGGATTGTATTTTTGGAGGAGGGCCATGTTGACGCTGTTTGCATAGAGGTTAGCGCTCGTGTATTGGAAGCCCCCTGCTCTGTCATATCCGTAGCCCATCACCACGCCCGTCGTGAAATCCTTGGTGACGGCATACTCCACTCCGAGGATCGATTGAAAGATATTGTAGTTGAAATTTGCCAGACCATCTCTGGTTCCTGTCATATTGGCCTGATTATTACCGACATCGGTGAAGACGCTCCAGCGCTCGTCTTCAGGAAGCTTGATTTTTTTGCCACTCCAAGCAGCTCTCATGCAAGCCTGACGGAAGTTATTGATCGACTCCATCGTGACGCTGATGATCGAAGCATAGGGCTCTGCAAGGATCTGGTCGAGTGCCTGCTCGGTCTGTGCAGCGGTTGGCAAGAATGCGAGCGTCGTGATGACGTTGTTGAAATCGGTGTTACTCGTGAGTTGGTTGTTGGCCACATGATCAATCAATCCCGAGGCGTTGTAGGCATTGATATTGAGCTGCTTGGAGGGATTGATATTGGATGCATAGACCTGTCCCGTGGCGGGATTGATCGGGACTGATGAAGCCTGCGGTGCTGAACCAACGCTGCTGGAGGAAGTGGATCCCGTCCCGCTTGGTGTGACGGAAGAAGCCGGGGAATTTGAGGCGACAGGTGTCCCGTTCGGGTAGTAATTGCCACCGAGGATGCCGTTCTGAGTATTCAGCCAGAATCGGACAGAAAGACTGTAAACATCCGTTCCCATACCAATGGTATAGGTAATATTTGGTGCACCGGTCAGCGAGTAGCCAATCGGATCCCATCTTCCGCTTTGGAACTGGGCATTGGGAGCGCCATTCAGGAAGTTGTTCTGCGTACCGAAAAATGAGGTGGGTATCCCTTGGCTGGTGTTGATAAAGCTGAAGACCACGCTGAATTGAGATGATTGAGCCGCTGGA
>CAIJRY010000141.1 GCA_903823215.1 uncultured Spartobacteria bacterium | reverse complement strand
TCTCCAAACCGGGAAACCAATTTGCAGGAAGGTTGGAGCTTTTTACCGAGGCTGAGATTGGCTTCAAATCCTCAAAGAGTGGTGATCTTCATACTTTGAGTGAAGTCACGCTCTTGGATGATCCGGCCTTGCCTGCGACCTACATCACCATTCTTGCGGCTTCTTACTTCGCCGAACTTTGCGATCTTTTCACCGAGCCGATGCATCCTGTTCCAGAAATGTTCGATCTTCTTCAACGGGCATGGGGATTCCTGCGCAGTGAAAAGCCGACAAAACGCGCCATGGAGCATTTCGAGACAGAGCTGGCGCGGCTCTTGGGCATTCATGATCCCACACTTCCCTCCCATCATTCACTGGAGAGCGTCGCTCATCGCCTACCAGAGAATCGCACTCGCCTCCTCGAACAACTGGAGAGTTAATGATGGGCTTTTATTTTCCTCCTACCTCATGCTCCATTGCACTTAACAGGGTTTCCCAAGGGAGAACGGCGCATTTGACTCGTTGCGGAAAGAGGTGGATGCGGTCGAGAACCTGGATCCTTGGAGGCAGTCCATCACCTGATCCGGTGCGTGCCATTTCACGAAAATCATGGGCGAGTTTTTTCACCGCATCGCACGAGAGGCCCTTCACTTCACCCGTCATGAGTGAAGCAGAGGCGGTGCAGATCGCGCAGGCACTGCCGGTGAATCTGGCATCTGAGAGCGATCCGTTTTCGATTTTAAGGGCTAGGGAAATTTCATCGCCGCAAAGGGCATTATGTCCGTCGGCGGCGTGCGTGGCACATTCCATCGGGCCGAAGTTTTTTGGGCGCTTTGAATACTGCAGGAGCACTTCCTGATAAAGTTCGTTTTTATCCATAGCGTTATCTGAAAAATGACACAGCCTCGCGTAGAATTGCAATCAATGCGTCCACTTCGGCTTCGGTATTATAAAGGTAAAAACTCGCGCGGCTCGAAGCCGGACTGCCAAGTTTCCTCATGAGGGGTTGGGCGCAGTGATGGCCGGCTCTAAGGGCAAGCCCTCTCTCGTTGGCGAAGAAGGCGACATCGTGTGCATGAACTCCTTCCATGGAGAAGGTGACAATACCGGACGCTCTCTTCTCGGGACCAAAGATATGAAGTCCTTCTATTGCACGCAGTCTTTGGGATGCAAGATTGGCGAGTGCGGCGGAATGGCTTTGGATGTTTTCCAGGCCGACCTCCCTCAGAAATCGGATTGCCTCGCCCCAGCCCGCAGCTTCGAGAATCGGCGGAGTTCCCGCTTCAAATCGTGCTGGCGAATCACGGTAGATAGCCGGCTTGTCGTAGAAAGCCCGATCCACCATCTCCCCACCGTAGAGAAATGGAGGCATGGTGGCGAGCAGTTCGCTCCGTCCCCAAAGTGCTCCGATACCGCTTGGTCCACACATTTTATGGGCCGAGCATGCGAGGAAATCGCATCCGATCTCCTGCACATCGACTTCCTGATGGCCCACGCTTTGGGCTGCATCCATGAAGGTCGTGATTCCCTGATCGCGGGCAAGTCGGCAAAGTTCCTTTGCCGGATTTTCAAGTCCCAGGGTGTTGGGAACATGGACGAAGGCGAAAAGTTTCGGTTTTTTGGAGAGGAGGGTTGCTGCGATCTCGAGATCAAGGGAAGTGCCGTTCTCAAGAATGGGGACATATTCAATGCGGGCACCAACTTCACGGGCGAGATGTTGCCATGGCAGGAGGTTTGCGTGATGTTCCATCTCGGTGAGGAGGATCGTGTCGCCTGCCTTGATATGCTTGCGCCCCCATGTATTCATCACGAGATTGACGGCTTCCGTAGTGCCGCGCGTAAAAATAATTTCGCTCTCATCCCTTGCATGAATGAGTCCGGCAACCTCACGCCGCGCACTCTCATAAGCATCCGTTGCCCTCTCGCTGAGTAAATGAATACCCCTATGGACATTGGCGTATTCACTCTCAAGGAAACGGCTCATCCGTCGGATGACGCGATCCGGTTTTTGTGAACTGGCCGCATTGTCGAGGTAGATAAGGTCATGACTGTTCACCTTCTCACCTAAAAATGGGAATTGTTCGCGGATCGTCGGAATGTCCATGGATGCCCTACTCTATCCGTGATTCATCCCAAAACTCCAGCTTGGTGAAAGATGTTTTCTGTGTTGGAAAATCCGCATAACCTGTCGAGATGCAGCCCATTCACCATCTGCGCCGAGATTACGATCATGATCCGCTGAGTGAAGTGGATCTTGCCCCCGATCCCGTGATGCAATTCCGCACATGGTTTGACGAAGCGCGCAACGAAGGGATACCTGAACCGAATGCGATGACCTTGGGTACTGCGGATGCCAAAGGGAGGGTTTCCTGCCGGACAGTCCTGTTGAAGGCATATGATGCAAAAGGTTTTGTCTTCTTTACCAATTACGGAAGCCGTAAGGCGCACCAGATAGCCGTAAATCCCCATGCTTCGATTTTGTTCCCCTGGGTGGCACTCGCCCGTCAGGTTGAAATCGCCGGTCGCGTGGAAAAAATCTCCACCGCCGAATCGCTTGCCTATTTCATGAGTCGTCCCTTTCTGAGCCAACTGGGAGCTTGGGTTTCCGATCAGAGCAGTGTGATTTCTTCGCGGCAGATTCTACTCTCCAAATTTGAGGAACTCAAAGTCCGCTTTGCCAATGGAGAAGTGCCGAAGCCTGAAGGGTGGGGTGGATTTCGGGTGGTTCCTGATACTTTTGAATTCTGGCAAGGGGGGCAATCCCGGCTGCATGACCGTTTTCTCTATACGCGTGATGCAGGATCTTGGAGAATCGCACGGCTTGCGCCTTAGCGAACCCTTGGACTCATCTTACCCTATTGCGATAAAAATCTCCTGAGTCGGCATGACTCGTGCTATCACTTTTGCATGATCCGAGCACCCCTTCATCACACGCATGAGTATGGTGGTTTTCGATTGCGCTATGGTCATGCGATTCCCATCGGTGTCAGCCATGTGCCAGGGGGACTGAATTTCTCCATTTTCTCTTCGCATGCGACGGCCTGTACGCTGGTGCTTTTTCGCAAGGGTGAAGCTCAACCGTATGCTGAAATCCCGTTTCCCCCTGAGTGCAAGATCGGGGATGTGTTTGCAATGATCGTTTATGATTTGGACTACGATGATCTGGAATACGGATTTCGAATGGACGGGCCCGGAAACACCAAGGCGGGTCATTATTTCGATCCAAAAAATATCCTGCTTGATCCGTTTGCCCGAGAAATTGCAGGTAACGAAGATTGGTTCAAACCAAAAACCGGCACGGAAATCTATCCCCATAGGGCAAGGCTACCCTATGATGATTTCGACTGGGGGCATGATCGTCCGATCAATCTGCCCGTGCAGGATCTCGTCATTTACGAATTGCATGTGAGAGGGTTCACTAGGCATCCCTCCTCCGGGGTAAGGCATCCGGGTACTTATCAGGGGGTTATTGAGAAAATTCCTTACCTCCAGTCCATCGGTGTGAACTGCGTTGAATTGATGCCGGTTTTTGAATTCGATGAATGTGAGAATACAAGGGTCAATCCCGAAACAGGAGAGCTTCTTTGCAATTACTGGGGTTATAGCACGGTCGGTTTTTTTGCACCCAAGGCGGGGTTTGCGGCTACCGCCCACCACGGAACTCAAGTTCAGGAATTAAAGAGTTTAGTCAAGGCTCTCCATTCGGCAGGAATTTCATTGATTCTTGATGTGGTCTTCAATCACACGGCTGAGGGTGATGAGCGGGGTCCCACGATTTCATTTCGCGGAATTGATAATCAGACCTACTACATGCTCAATCCAGACGGGAGCTATGCCAACTACACGGGCTGCGGCAATACCTTCAACTGCAACCACCCTGCTGTGCGTGCCTTTGTGATCGACTGTCTCCATTACTGGGTTTCGGAGTTTCACATTGATGGATTCCGCTTCGATCTTGCATCCGTGTTGGGCAGGGATCGTAATGGTCATCCGCTTGCCAACCCCCCACTGCTGGAGTTTCTCGCATACTCTCCCATTCTTGCGGGATGTGATCTGATTGCCGAGGCGTGGGATGCGGGAGGGCTCTATCAGGTCGGAAATTTTCCCAACTATGGTCGTTGGATGGAGTGGAACGGTCACTACCGTGACACGGCGAGAAGATTCCTGCGAGGCGATCCCGGAATAGTTGGGGACATGGTACAGGGAATTCTGGGTTCTCCCAATCTCTATGCTTCCGCTGGCCGCAAACCGACAGCCTCGGTGAATTTTATCACCTGTCATGACGGATTTCCACTAAGGGATCTTTATTCCTATAACGACAAACACAACTTAGCCAACGGTGAACAGAATCGCGATGGAGCCAATGATAACTACTGCTGGAACTGCGGGGCTGAGGGCGAAACCGATGATCCGGCCATCAATGAACTGCGCTACCGACTTCAGCGCAACGCAATGGCTTTGCTTTTACTGAGTCAGGGTGTGCCGATGCTCTCCATGGGAGACGAGTTGAGCCGAACCCAACTCGGAAATAACAATGCCTACTGTCATGATGAAGAGTGGAACTGGCTCGACTGGTCGGGACTTTCCGTCTCCGATGAGGCCGGTGAATCGGGGATATTCAACAATGTTTCGGGGCTCAATCGCTTTGTGTCCCTTCTGACAAAATTCCGTCGCCGTCACAAAAAACTCCGTCGATCAGAGTATTTTACCGGAATGGATATGCAGGATTGCGGTTATCCCGATATCAGCTGGCATGGAACTCGTCCGTGGACTCCTGATTGGGGGCCGGAGAGCCGATCCCTGGCATATATGATTACAGGTGAAATGGGCCCTTCATCGGGACCAGAGGCTGATTTTATCTATGCGGCGTTTAATATGTGGCATGAGCCGATCTTGTTCGGACTACCAAAACTCCCCGCCGGAATGTGGTGGCGACGGGTTATGGACACCGGAAGACCTTCACCGGATGATTTTCTGGAACCTTCCGCCGAGCAATTACTGAAGAATCAATCTTCCCTGCAATTGCAGGAACGCTCTGTGATTCTGCTGATAGGAAATCGCACCGGACGACGCGGATAAGGCTTGCGAGATTGATTATCTCCCGGATGTAACAATCCCCCATCATCTTCATCGCTGTGAATGATTTCACTTAGGATTCCGAGACAAACTAGGGAACAAACTTCTTAAATACCTCGTTGGCCTCAACCAGTGTCTCTTTGCTGCCAATGTCGAACCAAGTGCCTGGGACATCCCAAGTCCCAACCTGGACGCGAGTGTGGAGCCACTGGATGAGACGGCCTGGCTGATCGGCATTGTTTCCCTCCGCAATGTAGGTGTCGATCATGGGCAGGACATCGGAGCGGTAATAGTACAGCGCGATACCTGTCTTGGTGCTCTGAGGGTGTGCGGGCTTTTCCTCGAAGTGAGTGATCACGCCATGGGAATCGGTGGTGACATTATTATACTTTTTGATCTCCTCCAGATTGCCGACATCGTAAAGGGCGAGTGTGGCTGGGAAGTTTTTGGCGGTGACCGCAAACCCTGGAACAGGCTCACTGAAAAGATTGTCACCCGCCACCACGAGAAGATCCTGTGCACTGATGTTCTGGGTCTTGAGGACATGATGGATATCGCCGATGGCACCGAGCTTGTCGGTGTCGCTGGTTGATCCGTCATTGACGATGGTGAACTCCATTTTGGGCTGGCTGGCCTTGTACCCTGCGGCCCATTCTTCAAATGCAGC
The DNA here is from genome assembly GCA_903823215.1 of uncultured Spartobacteria bacterium. Taxonomy (GTDB): domain Bacteria; phylum Verrucomicrobiota; class Verrucomicrobiia; order Chthoniobacterales; family UBA6821; genus UBA6821. The sequence continues at coordinate 3,836 of CAIJRY010000141.1, read as the reverse complement.
TGCGAATTTGTTGTTCGTCACCACATAGACGCGGTCGATGTCGGGGATCGGGGAAAGATTGTCGAGAACCCACTCGATCATCGGTTTGCCGGCCACTTCGAGCAGGGGCTTGGCTTTATTTTCAGTCAGGGGATAGAGACGGGTGGCATATCCTGCTGCGAGGATGAGAATGTTCATAATAAGAAAGAGTTAAGGCCCCATCTAATGCAACTGGCTTTCGGCTGCCAAGTCTCTTTAATGAATGATGAACTGGAACTATTAGAACAGATGATGCCCAAGCATTCCATCGAACTGGTCGTCGCCCGCCATGAAGAAGATCTCCGTTGGCTGCGGCGCGTGCCCCGAGCCATCCGCATCTCGGTTTATAACAAAGGAAAGACTCCCACCTTCCCGGAGGGGTTCCCTGCGACCGATCGAGTGAGTGTGCGGGATCTTCCCAATGCAGGACGGGAAGCTCATTCCTATCTGACGCATCTCTTTGACAACTATGAGAAATTGGCATCGGTAACACTCTTCTGCCAGGGCCATCCTTTTGATCATGCCCCCGATTTTCATGAAAGACTTCGTGCTCTTGCGGAGGGAAGAGAGATGCCGACACCATTTCTCTGGTATGGCTTTTTAGATGACACAGACGACCCTTGCGGAAAAAGGCTCTTTGTTCCATGGAGTAAAAATCCAGAACGACGCGAACTATCCACTGGATCTCTCTATGAGAAGCTCTTCGGGGAGCCATGTCCCCCCTTGTTTCATTTTCGAGGTGGGGCTCAGTTTGGCGTGGCGCTGGAAGCTGTCATCCGAAGGCCTCGTGAATTTTACGGGCAGGCGTTGCAGTCAATTTTGGAAACACGCGATGCAGCACATTCTCTGGAGAGGTTCTGGGATCGGATGTTTGGCCCTCCGGCGATTGATCCTGAAACTCTGGGATCGGACGGTGTGAAATATTGGAAAAGGATACGCAGGGTCGATGAGGAGGCAGGGGGAGGATTGCTGCCTGTTCCAATGGATTCCGTTTGAACTTTTGCCGGGAAAGGGCAGATTGTTCTTCGATGTCTCGCAAGAAAAAGTCGAAAGGAATCCCCCCTTGGTTGATCGGCCTGATTGTGCTGCTGCTTGGAGCAGCCGCATTCCTGAGCCTGCGTCAAAATTCCGCAGATGCCTCCCTACGAACAGTTGAGGAATTGAATCCCAATCTTTACTATGAGAATGCCAATTCTCTCCGAGGCAATACTTACAAGATCGATGTCACGATAGACTCTTCCTTGGGAAATTCACCGAGCAGAGGGCGACTCTTTTCAGTCGCCGCAAAAAATACGGATCAAAACGCACCTCAGGCAATTCTCCCCGTTCTCGTTCCCCTGCGTCTGGGCAATCTGACGATTCAAAAAGGACAGCATTACCTCATGAAAGTGAAGGTCGTTGAGAATGGGCTCCTTCAAGTCGAGGATGCTCAGAAACCGTGAACCGCATGAAAAACAACTCCCTCCAAGCAGCATTCCCTTTCATCCTGAGCGTGATGTTTTGTGCCTCCCGCCTTTTGGCCCAACCGATGCCTAATGCACAGACCATCCATGAAACGGGGCAGCAGTATAAAGAGGGAAATCCTCTTATCGGTGCGTCGGATAACATGGCGATTGGAAGTCAGGCCATGTTTGAGGCGAATCTGAAGGCGAAGAAAAACATCGTCGATATGAAACCCAATACATTCCTCTCCATGTGGAATAACCCGGCCTTTGCGGTGCAGTTTGAAAAGTTTCTGAGTGCCCCTGCCGAAACATCCGATGATGCCAAGCTCTACCGCCAGAGGATAAATAAAATCATGGAACTCCTTTCTCCGGGAAAAGCCACCAAAGCGAATCAGGACGAAGCTTTTAATCTGCTACCTCTGGCCTCAGAATTCGAGAGTGATGCAAACAACTGCACCACCATTCACGATGCGGTCTATGCCGCTGCGAACGCAAAGGTGGAAATTCAGAAACTGACGGAAGTCGATCAAGCTTTGGGCAAAGAGCTTGGAACAGCGCAGTATAATTACCGCCATGATGCCAATTCCCTTTCTCTCTCAACCGAAGCTGTCAGCAGAACGGAACAGGCTAACTACGATAAAAATCAGGTAGAAGTTCGGGCTGCTACCTTGGATCCTTCCAAGAGCACGGTAGCGTCACTCAAACAAACGATTCAGCGCAATCAGCAGCAGATCGCCAATGCCGAAGTGCAATCAAAATTTGCCCTTCAGTCCCTGATTCTTCAACTCTTTGTCCAACGCCGTTATCAGCATGTCATCATTATCGACCGCTTTTACCGCGCACTGTTTGACGATGGTGATCAGTCCTTGGAGCAGTTTCAGCAGATGGCTGACAAGATGGGTTACAACAAGGCTGCCGGTCAGGTGAAAATCACTGCCGACGCCGATCCGAAGGGTTCTACTGCAATGGGCAACGGAAATAATGGAGGAAGGCGTGTAGGGGCTTCGGCAGGAACAGGCCCTGACGGAACCGGTGCCAGTGTCGGCAATGATTACAATAATAGCGGGGGTGATGCGACGGCCCTGTCGGGATCTGGTCTTCATCTTGGCATTGAAAACCTGAGTGTCGAAAGCGCACAAAACGCCGTTACGACCGGCATGAAGACGGCGAGTCGGACTTTTAAGAGTCTCAGTCAACTGGATGCCTTTGCCAATGAAATCATCCGGGATGTGAACGAGGGAGTGAAGGTTTACAAGTTCCTGCTTGATAAAAACGAACTGGAAAGTGCCAGCAGTCAGCTTGCTTCTGTCTTCACAAAGGGAGAATACCTGCCAAGCGTGCGTTTGCTGACCGTAGATGAGAAACGAAAAACCCTCTCCTATGCCCAACTCTGCAACAGATTGGTCAACGCTGCAAACTCCGGCAATATCGACGCTCTTAGCGAAGTTGTGACAGGCATGAAGGAGATGAACCCCAGCTTCGATGACGCTGAAATCCGGGCCAAGCTTCAGGGCGTCAAGACGGCCAGTAGCCTACTTGTCGCTCAAGCGAAGGTTGCGGCTTCCAAGGGGGACCTTCAGGCTGTCCAGACTCAGATTACGAGGGCTGCGGCCCTCTGGCCCAATAATCCTGAAGTCACGAATTTCTCCGCCGATATGAGTAAGTTGGGTGAGAAAGCCAGTCCTCAGGTACAGGCGATCAATGATTTTGACCAACTCTATGGCCAGAAAAATTACCGCCAGATTTTTGACGAAAAAGAAAAATACATCGCGGCTATCTCACAGTCACCGGAGCGGCAGGGGAAACTCCGGGAGGTGCTTTCCCGAATGCAGGAGATCGAGACTTCCATCATGAGATCTCAGGAGATCGCCAGACGCGGAGATTATGCAGGGGCTTGGGAAGGACTGGAAGTGACCTTCAACCAATATCCTGATGATCTGAAGTTGACGCAGCTAAGGGCTGAATATTCGACCCAAACACCCGACTTCGTGAAGGATCTTAATGCAGCAAAACAAAATGAGGAGAAGCGGGAGTATGGTTCTGCTCTGGCCTGGTATCTCAAAGCGCAAAATGCCTATCCGATGAGCGATCTTTCAAAGATCGGTATCTCAAGGGTTGTAAAACAAATACTTCCGGACGCTTCGTAAGCAGTTAGAGGGTTTTAAATAATAATATGGCCATCAATTTGCGAGTGACATGGGTTGGTTGGCAAGAAGCGAGCGAAGCGGCTGTAGTCACAGTGCTACAGCCCGAGCGATGCGACACCGCAATACGGCCTATGCCGCCGGAAAGAATGGCTATAGTAATACTTAAACCGCTCTAAGGCCTCGTCTCCACATGGCCGTCGGCGCGGAGGACATTGAGTTTGCCGAG
>CAIJRY010000140.1 GCA_903823215.1 uncultured Spartobacteria bacterium | reverse complement strand
CAGCGAATCTTTTTTTCCCCGATGGCAGATCGGGCGGCATCGCCATGGTCCAGACCCTAATGGCTCTCGGGGCATTTTTGGCCCTTCAGTGCAAACGAATCGGGATTATTCCGGTGATTCTACTTTCGGGCGTCGTCGGGATGCTGGTGAAGATCGTTTAATCGGCTTTTCCTCTAAGGAAGCACTGATTTAGGAAAATGCGATTGTCGTCCAAGGGCTAGGCGAAGCTGTGAAAGATATTCATCACGGGATATTTCCATCGCTCCAAACTGTTTGAGATGGAGGGTGTTCCACTGCGTATCAAGCAGTGTGAATCCGTGTTTTCTAAGCAGTTGAACGAGATGCCAGAGTGCGATCTTGGAGGCATCCGTGACATGGTGAAACATGGATTCGCCAAAAAAGGCTCCGCCCAGAGCCACGCCGTAAAGCCCCCCTGCGAGTTTGCCGTCGCGCCAAACTTCGACGGTGTGAGCGTGTCCGCTGAGGAAGAGTTGCCGATAACTTCGGGCAATAAGAGGGGTGATCCAGGTTTCCTCCCTTGCAGCGCAGGCATTGAGCACGGCATCGAAATCACTGTCGATCCGAATCTCCCACCCTGACCTTTTCAATGCCCTGCGGAGTCCGTGCGGAGTGCAGAATCCATCAAGAGGCAGAATGCCTCTGGGGTCGGGAGAATACCAATGAATCTCCCCGTCGGGCATTCCCATCGGAAAAATCCCTGCGGCGTACGCCTCCAGAAGAAGTTCGGGTGGAAGATTTGTATGATTCATGGTGGCTTCTCAGATTGCCTTCTCTCCAATATCTTTTACGGTCTTTCCATGAATATGAAGCGTTCAGTGCAATTTCTCTCACTTCTCGCCGTGGTGCTGGTTCCTCTCATCCTCCTTGCCGGTTGCGCCACAGCTGAGGAAGATACGGACAGCGTTGCCGATACGGCAATCAAGGGGCTGTCCGGGCAGGGAACTCTCAGCACGGAGAAGCCGACAAAGGATGCCTTCGGCTCTGAATATCGTTAAATTTTTCATTCACTCAAAAGGCTTTCGTGAAAACCTCTCCAAAAAAATCCATCAAGAAATTCGGTGCCAGCAATAAGCTTCCTGTCGTGAAGGCTGCAAAAGCCCCCTCGAAAATTGTGATCCTTGATTTCGGATCCCAATACACGCAGGTGATCGCCCGCCGTGTCCGGGAGTGCAGGGTCTATTCGGAGATACTTCCGCACACCACGAAGGCGACTGATATTGCCGCCGACGGCACGGTGCGGGGTATCATTCTTTCGGGTGGCCCGGCCAGTGTCTATGCTCCCAAAGCTCCAAAGGTCGATCCGGCGATCTATGCTCTCGGGGTTCCCATTCTGGGGATTTGCTACGGGATGCAGTTGCTGACGCGTGATCTCGGTGGTGTGGTCGCCCGTTCCAACCATCGTGAATATGGCAAGGGTGTCTTGAAAACGACAGGATCGGCACCCCTCTTCAAGGGACTCTCCAAGACGATTGATGTCTGGAACAGTCATGGCGACCGTATCGAGAAGTTGCCCGCCGGATTCGCCGCCATCGGACATACGGAGAACTCTCCTCATGCCGTGATCGCCGATGCCAGGCGTCGTATTTATGGAATGCAGTTTCATCCCGAGGTGCATCACACACCCAAGGGCAAGGCGATCCTTCAAAATTTCCTGCACGGGATATGCGGAGCCCCCTCGGATTGGACAATGGGTTCCTTCATCGAGCGTATCTGTGCTCAGATCAGGGAACAGGTCGGCGGAGGTCGTGTGATTCTTGGGCTGAGCGGAGGGGTCGATTCCTCCGTGGCTGCGGCTTTGATTCACAAAGCCATTGGGGACCAGCTCACCTGTATCTTTGTCGATAACGGTCTGCTGCGCTATGGCGAGAGGGATGCCGTGAGCCGGTTGTTCGGCCGCAATTTCAAGATTCATCTCAAGATCGTTGATGGTACCAGTCGCTTCCTGGGCAAACTCAAGGGAGTCACCGATCCCGAGAAGAAGCGTAAGTTGATCGGGACGGAATTTATACGCGTCTTCGAGCAGGCTGCCCGCGATGTGCAGAACTCTGCCAAGGGATCCAAGCAACAGTTCAAATTCCTGGCTCAGGGAACCCTCTATCCCGATGTGATCGAGAGTGTGCCGATTGCGGGAAATCCGGCATCCCTGATCAAGAGCCATCACAATGTCGGTGGCCTGCCAAAGGATATGAAGTTTGAGTTGGTTGAGCCGCTGAGGCAGCTCTTCAAGGACGAAGTGCGTGAAGTGGGCCGCGAGCTCGGACTTCCCCAGGAAGTCGTCGATCGTCAGCCGTTCCCCGGTCCGGGTCTAGCCGTCCGCATCATCGGTGCCATCACGCCGGAACGACTTCGCATCGTGCGTGATGCCGATCGCATCGTGCTGGATGAGATGAAGGAGTCGGGTTGGTATTTCAAGGTTTGGCAATCCTTTGCGGTCCTGCTTCCCGTTCAATCGGTCGGAGTCATGGGGGATGAACGTACCTACGACTACACCATTGCGCTTCGTATCGTGGAGAGTCAGGACGGAATGACCGCGGACTGGGTGCGGCTTCCTTACGATCTTCTGGGGCGTATTTCCAGCCGCATCATCAACGAGGTCAAGGGAGTCAACCGCTGCGTCCTGGATATCTCCAGCAAGCCCCCTGCTACCATCGAGTGGGAATAACCCGATGAGTCACCGACGCGCGATCTATCCAGGGAGTTTCGATCCCGTGACCAATGGTCATCTTGATCTGATCACGCGTTCGCTTAAGCTCTTTGACGAGGTGATTATCGGGGTTGCCGATAATGAGGTGAAGAAGCCGCTCTTTACCGCCGTGGAACGGGTTGCCTTGATCAGGCAGAGCGTCGGCGAATATCCTGGTCTGACCGTGGAGCCGCTCAGTGGCCTCCTAGTTGAATTCTGCCGTCGTCGCGAGGCCTTTGTCGTGATCCGAGGATTGCGGGCTGTGTCGGATTTTGAATTTGAATTCCAGATGGCGCTGACAAACCGCCGCCTGGAACCTAAAATCGAAACGATCTTTTTGACTCCCCGTGAGGATTGCATCTTCCTGAGTTCACGCGTTGTCAAGGAAGTCGCCCGACTCGGCGGCGATGTCGCGCCTTTTGTTTCTACCCCGGTGCTCTCAGCTTTGAACCGAAAATTTCCAAAAAGGGGAGGTTGAGTTAAAATCACGAAATGAAAGTCCACCTGAGACAAATTCCTTCGGGAGAGACGCTACATCTGGAAGGAGAGGAAGAGTCCTCCCTGCTGGAACTGGAACTGGCCGATGCGCAGCCGGTTGGTCCTCTCTCCTATTCCCTTGATGTGGGAGTTTCCGACGGAGGGCTCTTTGCCACGGGGCGATTGACCCAACGAGTCCGGTTAAAGTGTGTCGCTTGCCTGGAGCCGTTTGAAAAGGAGATCATTTCCAATAATTTTGCCACCCAAATTGAACTGACAGGAAATGAATCCGTGGACTTGACCTCGGAGGCAAGGGAGGATATTCATCTCCTTCTGCCCGCGCATCCACGATGCGATCAGGGTGGAGAAAAGACCTGCCCTGCCAGCTTTCCTGCGATCGATATCGCGTCCTCTTTGCAAACAGACAAGGGGATGCGTCCGGCCATCTGGGCAGCACTCGACAAACTAACCACACCACCATCCGATGGGAGTCCCTAAACGCAAAACTTCAAAAATGCGCCTTCGCACCCGCAAGGCAGCCAATCGCTGGCACGCACCCAAGCTCAGCAAGTGCACCCAGTGTGGAGCTCCGCTCCGTTCCCATACAGCCTGTCCGGCCTGCGGCACCTATCGTGGCCGTCAGGTTCTTGATGTCGAAGTGGCGTAAGTTACGCCGTTTTGCGAATGTTGCAGTGCTGAAGGAGTCGATAGCCTGCCACAAACTATCATGAGGATTGCCCTCGACGCCATGGGGGGAGACTATGCCCCTGGGAATACGGTGGCTGGCGCAGTGATGGCTCTGAAAGAATATCCACAAGTCACCCGTCTCTTTCTGACGGGTGACGAAACGGCTATCAAGGCGGAGTTGTCAAAGCTGGGATGCAGCGATCCCCGACTTGAGATTGTTCACACGACCCAAGTCGTGGATATGTCCGATGCCGCAGTGGAAGCGGTGCGTCGGAAGAAAGATTCCTCCGTATCGCGTGCCGTGGATCTTGTCAAAAATGGTGAGGCTGACGCCATCGTCAGCGCCGGGCATACCGGTGCGGCTGTCGCCGCGACAACGATCAAACTCCGCACTCTTGAGGGAATCGAACGCCCGGGTATCGCCTCTTACCTTCCGACGGAAAAGAATGTCTGCGTGCTGATTGATGCCGGAGCCAATGTGGATGCCAAACCGATCCATCTGCTCCAGTATGCGATCATGGGATCGGTGCTTTCCAAGCAGGTGCTCGGCTATCCCAATCCGGAAATTGGACTGATGTCCATTGGTGGCGAAGATGTGAAGGGGAGTGAATTTACCAAGGATGTTTTCAAGTTGCTCAAGGCATCCTCCCTCAATTTTCGCGGCAACATTGAAGGGCATGATGTTTTTGAGCATCCGGTCGAGGTGATCCTCTGTGACGGATTTACTGGTAATGTGGTGCTCAAGACTGCGGAGGCCACGGCAAGCGCTGTCTTTCGCTGGCTAAAACACGAGCTTGAAAAAACGAAGCTCCGTATGTTCGGCGCATGGATTGCCCGTAATGCCTTCCGTGCCATACGCCGCCGCACCAACTATGAGAGCTATGGAGGGAGTCCATTGCTGGGGGTGGACGGCATCTGTATTATCGCCCATGGGTCGAGCTCTCCTCTGGCGGTGAAGAACGCCATCCGTGTCGCCACTGAATTCATCGAACAGCAAGTGAATCCTCGCATTGTTGAGGCTGTGAAAGACTATAATGAGAAAAACGCCCTCCCTCCCAATGCAGACTGAAATTTCTCCCTCCCGTACGGCCTCGATCATAGGTACCGGGAGCTATGTGCCCGAGAAGGTGCTGACGAATGCCGATTTGGAAAAGATCGTTGAAACAAGCGACGAGTGGATTCAGACCCGCACCGGAATCAGGGAGCGACGCGTCGCCGGACTGGAGCAACCCACAAGTGAACTGGCCGCCAATGCCGCCCGTTCTGCCCTCGAAAATGCGGGGGTTTCTGCGGATGAGGTCGATCTTATCATTTGCGCCACAGTGACCCCGGACATGTTTTTTCCGAGCACCGCCTGTTTCGTGCAGACCAAGATCGGTGCCGTCAACGCTGCATGCTTCGACATCTCAGCCGCATGTTCCGGATTCCTTTTTGGTATCGAGACGGCCCGGCAGTTCATAGCAACAGGAACTTATGACACCATTCTCGTCATCGGTGCCGACAAACTCTCGGGAATTGTTGATTGGACAGACCGCAACACCTGCGTCCTGTTCGGCGATGGAGCCGGAGCTGCTGTCTTGCAGCATCGGGAGGGATCCCGCGGCATCCTGGCCACCAGTATGGGGAGCAATGGCAATCTCTCGGAAATCCTCTATATTCCCGGGGGAGGCAGTGCCTGTCCTGTGACTGCCGAGAATAGCGCCACGAAACCGGCAACCATCCGCATGAATGGCCGGGAGACATATAAACAAGCCGTGACAGCGATGGTCAACGCCTCTGTGCAGGTGCTCGGCGATGCGGGTATCTCAATTAATGAGATTGCCTGTTTCATTCCTCATCAGGCCAATCTTCGGATCATCGAGGCGATTGCGAGCCGTCTGAGTGTCGCAATGGATCGTTTTCATATCAATCTGGACCGTTACGGCAACACCTCTGCAGCCGCTGTGGCCATCGCCCTGGATGAGGCTGCCAGAGAAGGCCGTTTCAAACGGGGTGACAAGATTCTGATGGTGGTGTTTGGCGGAGGGTTGACCTGGGCTAGCACCATCGTCGAATGGTAATCGGCGGGTTCTTTGAGTGCATGGCAGTGTTGCAGCTCGTTTCTCTAGATGATGCCATCACCTCGCTGTCCGGTTCGTATTCCAACTGCATCCTCAACGGGTTGAACAAAAATTTTCCCGTCTCCGATCTTTGAAGATTGGGCGGACTCGACAATTGTTGCGATCACCTCATCGACATCCCTGTCCATGAGAAATAACTCAATTTTAATCTTGGGGATAAAGTCGATGACATATTCGCTGCCTCGGTAGATTTCCGTCTGTCCCTTCTGGCGTCCATAGCCTTTGACCTGAGTGATGGTCATTTTCTGTATGCCGATCTCGGCAAGGGCTTCTTTGACCGCTTCCAGCTTGAAAGGCTTGATAATGGCTTCAAGTTTTTTCATGGCTGATGTACTGCCAATTCAATTGGCGCTAACGTTCATTAAGCAACTTCCAAGCCATAAGGAATCTCTCGAACCCCGCTCATCCCGCCGCCAGATGAAAGTTTTTGTTGAACAGCCGAGCAATTGATCAAAAAATCAGTATTTTTCTTGCCCTTTGAGGAGCAAGTGGCGATTTTTAACCACTTGGCCGGATTCTGCTCCGGCATTTTTCGCGTAAAATTCATGTCGAACACTATTCTTGTTGGCTCCCAGTGGGGAGATGAAGGCAAAGGCAAAATCATCGATGTCTTGACCGGTAAGGTCGATATCGTTGTCAGAAGCCAAGGAGGCAATAATGCCGGTCACACGATCGTCAGCGGCTTGGAAAAATATGTCCTCCATCTGATCCCTTCGGGCATCCTCCGCAAGGGAAAAGTTTGTGTCATCGGTAATGGGGTTGTGATTGATCCGATTGCGCTGGTTGGTGAGATTGAGGGTCTGCGAAAGCGTGGGATCAAGGTCAATAAGAATCTGCTTATCAGTGACTGCGCTCATCTGGTGCTGCCCTATCACCGGGCCATCGACGAACGCCGCGAGGAGCTCAAGGGAAAAAATAAAATCGGCACGACCAAGCGCGGTATCGGTCCCGCCTATGGGGACAAGGCTGCCCGCACAGGTCTCCGCATGGCAGATCTGATCCGCCCGGAGGTTTTTGCCGAGAAGCTGAAGCTCCGAATGAAGGAGAACAACGCCGTTCTCAAGGGACTTGGTGGCAAACCGATCAACGGTACCAAGGTTCTTGCCGATTATGTTGCGGCCGCCAAGGTGCTCAAGCCCTTCGTCGTCAATACCGTTGCCTATCTCCACAAGGCAATAGAGGCGAAGAAAGAGATCCTCTTTGAGGGAGCGCAGGGGACTTTCCTCGACATCGATCATGGGACTTATCCCTTTGTCACCAGTTCCAACACCACCTCCGGCGGTGCTTGCACAGGCTCCGGCGTCGCGCCTAACCGCATCGATACTGTGTTGGGTGTGGTGAAAGCTTACACGACCCGGGTGGGTGAGGGGCCGCTTCCCACCGAGGATGATGCACTCGGGGAAATGCTCCATGGAATGGGGCGCGAATTCGGTGCCACCACGGGACGGGCTCGCCGCTGCGGATGGTTTGATGCAGTGGCCACGCGTTATGCCACGATGGTCAACGGAGTCGACCGGTTGGCGATCACCAATCTCGATGGATTGGACGGCGTGCCCGAGATCAAGATCTGCATTGGTTACAAGATTGATGGCAAGGGAGCGGTTCTGGAGACTCCTCCCACCGATGCCGGCGAACTTGCCAGATGCCGGCCGGTGTACACTTCCATGCCTGGCTGGCTGACTCCCACGGATCAGATATCAAAATACAAGGAACTTCCCGCCAAGGCACGTCGCTATGCCGAAACCCTGGCCAAAATGAGTGGAGCCAAATTGGCGATCGTGAGTGTCGGGCCGGGACGCGAACAGACCATCTGCTTATAATCGAGGGAGAGATTTTCGGGTTGCCACTCCAATCGCCAATGCACGCAAGCCTTATCACCCCGTCCACGGTGCCGAGGCATATCGCCATCATCATGGATGGTAACGGTCGATGGGCTCGTGAACGGGGATGGCCTCGACTCAAGGGACATGAACAAGGCTCTCTTTCCGTTCGTCGTGTTGCTGATGCATGCATGAGCGCCGGGGTCGAATACCTCACGCTCTATGCTTTTTCCACCGAAAACTGGAGGCGTCCCGCTCACGAGGTGTCGGGCCTGATGCTCTTGCTGGAGCGGTTTCTCTCCGAAAAGGTTGCCGATATGATTGAGAACGGGGTGAGGCTTGCCACCATCGGTCGCACAGAAGCCCTCCCCGCGCCCGTGAAGAAGCGCCTTGACCGGGCCATGGCCGATACGGCGCACAACAACCGCCTGATCCTGACTCTGGCACTCAACTACGGCGGCAGGGATGAGATTGTGGAAGCTGCAAGGGGCATCGCCCGGGGTGTTCAAGCCGGCACTCTCAAACCCGAGTCAATCAATCAGGAATTATTTGCCTCCCATCTTGACACTCGCGGTATGCCCGACCCGGATCTTCTCATCAGGACTTCAGGCGAGATGAGAATTTCTAACTTCCTTCTCTGGCAGCTCAGTTACACCGAAATCCATGTCACGCAGAAGCTTTGGCCCGATTTTGGAGCTGATGATCTCAAGGCCGCCATTGCGGATTATGCCTCCCGGGAGCGCCGTTACGGTGCCTCGATGGAAAATGCCGCATCCATCACAATTCCTTCATGAGTACACTTTCCAATTCTCCTCAAACAGTCCTTGTCGTCGATAGCGAGACTGATTTTCTCGATTGGGTTCGCCAGCAGTTAAAGGCTTCCGGGGTTCGCGTGATCACCGAGACGAGTCAGACCAATGCATTTAAAATATTCTGTCTCGAAAAACCCGATCTGGTCATTGCGGAGATGAAGGTGCGTCAGGCAGGGGGACTCGATCTCCTTGCCAAAATCCGTGCCGAATCACCCAATGCGATGGTCATCATCATCAGTGCCTTTGGAACGACCCAGGCGGTGATTGAATCGATGAAACTGGGAGCTTTTGACTTCCTTCGGAAGGAATCACTTCCTTTCACGCTGAAGGTGGTTGTGGAGACGGCACTGAAGGCTTCTGCGGAGCTGAGGGCCGCTTCCCCTTCAAAGCCGGCACTGACAGTCGAACAGTTTCGCGACGACATCGTGGGACAATCCGAAGCCATGCAGTCGGTCTTCAAGATGGTGGGGCGTGTCGCCATGAGTGATGCCCCCGTGCTGGTGACCGGTGAAAGCGGATCAGGCAAGGAACTTGTTGCTCGAGCCATCCATCATTACAGCGAACGGAGCAAGAAAAGTCTGCTGGCGATCAACTGCGCCGCCATCCCCGAAAATCTTTTGGAGAGTGAGCTTTTTGGCCACGAGAAAGGATCCTTTACCGGTGCCGCCACCCAGCGCATCGGTCGCTTTGAACAGTGCAACGGGGGAACTCTCTTTCTAGATGAAATCGGTGAGATGCCGCTTGCCGTCCAGAGCAAGTTGCTCCGTGTGTTGCAGGAAGGGGAATTTTCCCGTGTCGGGGGAAACGCCACGATCAAATCCGATGTCCGAATCGTGGCCGCGACCAATCGCAATCTGGAGCAGGCGATTATCGCAAAGGAATTTCGTGAGGATCTCTACTACCGGCTTAATGTCGTGGGGATTCATCTTCCACCGCTTCGCGCCCGCATTGAGGACATTCCGTTGCTGGCGGAATACTTCCTCTCCCGTATTGCCAATCAGCAACATCGCCCGATGCTGCAACTCTCCGCAGAGGCGATCAAGATGATGGAGGCCTACCCGTGGCCCGGCAATGTACGGGAGCTCCAAAATACCATGCAACGGGCCTGTGTGCTGGCGACGAGTGATGTGCTGTTGCCAAAGGATCTCCCGTTGGGTCAGGTGAGTGTCGCGCCGGAGATTGCCGGTGTGACATCGGCCAACTTGGGTGCTCTCTCGGTTGAAGAAGCGGCATCAGCACTCTTTTCCGCCCTGACCCGTGAAGGGGAGGAGAGAGAGCTGCTACCCTGGCTGGAGGAGGATTTTACCCGCCGCGCCATGGAGTTGACGGGTAATAATCAGGTGAAATCCGCCAAACTGCTTGGGATCACCCGAGCCACCTTGCGCAAGCGTCTGGAGCGTCTGGGGAATCCCGGCGATCAAGGGGTTTCTGCGGAGGAATAATCAAAGGCGACCGATGGTGGCCAAAGCATCGGATTTGTCTCAAGAAGGCTTCCTCTCATGGCGCTGGGAAGGAGGGGAGCTCCGTTCTTTTCAGGGGGGTCTCCCGTTGAGTGACAGGGGATTCCGATATGGGCAGCATTTATTTGAGAGTATTGCCATCCGTTATGGTGTGGCTTTGCTGGCTGCCGAGCATCTGGCTCTGCTTGCCTCCTCTGCCAGGGAGCATGGCTATCCGTTTTCCCGTTCCTTGATGGCAGCGCTTCGATCATTTACTCACTCCGTGACGCTCGGCGATGGGATGCTCCGTATCTTTCTGACTGCGGGTTCTGGTGCCCCTGCTTCCTTGATCAGGGAACCGGGGTGCTATCTGACTTGGGAGCCGTCAGCTTTTCCAACGCTTAGGGAAATCGAAAAGGGCTATGCCGTCACTCTGCTCAAGAAACCATACATGGGAGATGGGTGGGGAATCAAATGCGGCAACTACGCAGCCCACCTCAATGCCCTGCAAACCGCGAGATCATCCGGGGCGGAGGAAGGTATCATTCATGACGCCAAGGGGAGGCTTCTTTCCTGTGCCATGGGAAATCTGATCGTTTGGATGGCATCTCCCAAATCAGGAAATGAGTTGATACCCTACACTCCCTCGAAAAGTCTTGGAGTGCGCAGGGGTGCCGTTCTGAGATGGGTTTCGCGTCAGACCCGACTTGCCGAGTGTGAGCTTCGGATCTCTGATCTGCGCAGGGCGAGGGCTCTGGCCGTGACCAACTCCCGACTCGGAGTGATGCCTGTGGCGACCCTTGATGGCCGAAACTTCTCCGATCTTTCAAGCGGGCGTGTTCTGGCGCAACACTACATGTATTCCCATGGCCTACTCGGGAGTTCATAACGACCTGCTTGATGCGGCTGCGGGCGAGGGGGAGTTAAAGCGATTGCTTGCGGATGTATCACATGATGGGGCAGCATTGTTGCTGGGAGATGTTTCTGAACAGGCATGGCCTTTTCTCGGCGCGTTGATCGCACGGAGTATGGGGAACAGGGGCACGGTCTGGTTTGTCTGCCGTGATGTGAGAATGCAGGAGGAGTTTGCCTCCGAACTCGGAGCATGGATTAAACAGGCGGCAATTTTTCCCGATCTAGAAATTCCCTCGGCGGGATTGGGGCTTCCCGATCCTGAAAGGTCATCAGAACGATTGGCACTCTTGGGGCGTCTGGCACACGGCGAATCGCTTGCCCCGGTGATTACAACAGCACAATGGCAGGAATTGGTTCCCTCTTCCGCCGATCTGACCGAGAGCGTGTTGACCCTCCCAAGGGGATGGAAAGGGTCTCCAGGCAAGGTTGTCTTCCTGCTAGAAGATGGAGGTTATGAGCGTGTTGCTCAGGTGACGAAACGAGGTGAGTTTTCGTTGCGGGGAGGTATTTTGGATCTCTTTTCGTGGCAGCAGGAGACCCCCGCCCGTCTCGAATTCGATGAGGAAGAAATTATTTCGATTCGGGAGTTTGATCTCGATTCGCAGATTTCGATCGGGGATTTGGAATCATGCGAGATGCAACTCGGTGACACCGATCGGGCGAGCGTGCCCCTGGCAGAGTTTTTAGGGCCTGATGATGTGATCGTGGAGATAGGCTTGGACGACCCGGAACTGGAAACCGCTCATCCGGCAGGAAGGCGGATCAGGATTACCTCCGCACCTTCATTGGATCAGAGTAAGTCAACAGCGGTGGTTTTTGACCCGATTCCCTTCGCCTCCTTTGGTGCTGGTGATTTTGTGATCAACGAAACGCGTCGAGAGGAATTTTTCCGTCAGATTGTGCTCTGGCAAAAGACAGGATGGCGCGTCTTGCTTCTAAGTGCCACCGAGGGTGAGGGGGAGCGTTTTCGAGAACTTGCAGTTTCAGCTGATCTGAAATGCATTCCCGAGACAAGAATCGGGGCGATTTCGCGTGGGTTCTGTTTTCCACAGGGGAAGTTAGCCGTGCTCTCCGATGCAGAGCTTTTCGGTCGTTCCGCAACACAGCGACTGCGTCGTCTGCAACAACGAAGGGAGCGTCAACGGGTTGCCCGTTCCGCGATGGATTTCACGGAATTTGCCGAGGGTGATCTTGTGGTGCACTCGGATCATGGAGTGGGGCGGTATCTCGGTTTGCAGAGACTCCCGTCCGCGGACGGTACGGAGGGAGAAGTCCTCGCGCTGGAATTTGAGGGTGAGGCGAGACTCTTTGTTCCGATCGAGCAAGCCTGGCAGATTTCACGGTATGTAGGAGTGGGGAGACAGATCCCCGATCTCTCCAGACTGGGTGATGACAAATGGCAG
Source organism: uncultured Spartobacteria bacterium (assembly GCA_903823215.1). Classification (GTDB taxonomy): domain Bacteria; phylum Verrucomicrobiota; class Verrucomicrobiia; order Chthoniobacterales; family UBA6821; genus UBA6821. Next base: position 11,520 of record CAIJRY010000140.1, on the reverse strand, counting down.
AAGTCGCGTCAAGCCGCCGAGAAATCAGTCTTTTTGTATGCCGGACGACTCCTGAAACTGCAAGCCGAGCGCGAAACAGGTCAAGGGCATGCCTTTGGCCCTGATACTCCGTGGCAACGGGAACTGGAACAGAGTTTTCCCTATAGGGAAACCCCCGACCAACTGCGGGCTCTTGCTGAGATCAAGCAGGATATGGAATCCCGTCGTCCGATGGATCGTCTGCTCTGCGGAGATGTTGGATTTGGCAAAACCGAGGTCGCCTTGAGAGCGGCTTTCAAGACACTTATGGGAGGCAAGCAGGTTGTCCTTCTCGCTCCCACCACCGTGCTGGCCCAACAACATGTCAGAACGCTCAGGGAGCGCATGAGCGAGTATCCGGTTAGCATTGAACTTCTGAGCCGTTATCGCACTGCCGCCGAACAAAGGCAGGTAGTCAAAGGATTGGCCGAAGGATCGGTTGATCTGGTCGTTGGCACGCACCGGCTGCTTTCACCCGATGTGAGTTTCAAGAATCTTGGAATGGTCATAGTCGATGAGGAACAACGCTTTGGAGTGAAACATAAGGAGGCATTGAAGAACCGATTCCGTCTCATCGATGTGCTGACACTTTCCGCGACCCCGATACCGAGGACACTTTATCTCTCACTCATGGGGGCGCGTGACATGTCGGTGATCGAGACTCCCCCTCCGGCCCGTCAACCCGTGGAGACGGTGATCTGCGCCTATGACGAACGGATCATCCGCGATGCCATCCAGAGAGAACGGGCGCGTGGCGGCCAAGTATTTCTCCTGCACAACCGGATAGGGTCAATTGACAAGGTGGCGGCGCGGGTCTGTGAACTCTGCCCGGGAGCCCGCGTGCTCATCGGTCATGGCCAGATGGAGGAGGGAGAGTTGGAGGAGGTCATGAAACGCTTCGTCGAGGGGGATGCCGATGTGCTTGTCTCCACCACGATCATCGAGAGTGGTCTCGATATTCCCAATGCAAATACGATCATCATCGACCGTGCCGATCGCTTCGGCCTTGCCGATCTCTATCAACTGAGGGGCCGGGTTGGGAGAGGTCGCCAGAAAGCCTATGCCTACCTGATGCTTCCCCGAGACATGATGATGGCTGGTGAGGCCAGGAAGCGCGTGCAGGCGATCCGGCAATATTCTCAGCTTGGAGCAGGGTTTCGGATCGCAATGCGTGATCTGGAAATCCGGGGGGCCGGAAATCTCCTCGGCACAGCCCAAAGCGGACACATTGCAGCAGTCGGTTTTGATCTTTATTGCCGGATGCTTCGGCAGGCTGTGGAGAGAATGAAGGGAACGCCGGGAGCAACTCCAACGCCACTTGATCAGCAGGCATTGCTCAGACTCGATTTTGTAGCCCTGACCCAGGAGGAGATGAGATCCGATTCCGATGCAGATAAGGATGGGAAAATGCATCGCTGCGGTGCCTATATCCCTGCAGAGTATCTTCCCGAGGCGAAACTTCGTATCGAGGCTCACCGATCACTGGCTGCCGCCTCCAACCCTCAAGCGCTGGAGGCTTTGAGTGGTGCGTGGCGTGATCGTTTTGGCCCTTTTCCAAAGGAAGTGTCGCATCTACTCATGATGGAACGCATCCGCAGGGCTGCCGCCGACAAAGGAATTACGAAGATCGAAACACGAGGGGAACGACTCATGCTGACGTGCCGCGGGGATTTTCTTCTTATGGGGCATAAGTTTCCGCGCTTGACGGCTTCCAAAGCGGCTTCCAAGCTTTCGGAGATTTTACGCATTCTTGAGGCACTGAAACAGTAAGCTCCCATTTTCGGAACATTCCTTTCACTGCCTTCGCCGCTCATGATCCCTTATCGATTCCTCACATTTCTAGTCCTTTTGATCCTTCTTTCCGTTCCGCTTCGGGCAGCCGAAGAAGTGGTGAACGGTATTGCCGCTGTGGTGAACGGCGAGGTGATCACTTTTTCGCAAGTTCGGGAACTGGCAGCAGCTCAGGAAAAATCAGCTTCCGAGGTGTACCACGGAGAGGAACTCCAGAAGAAGCTCAAGGATGTACGCCAGCAGGCGATCAAGGATCTTATCGACAGGGCACTTATCCTTCAGGAGTTCAAGAAACGGGAATTCAACATTCCCGGATATGTGGTCGATGACAGCGTGCAACGAATCATCCGGCAGGAATTTGGCGGTGATCGCATGGCCTTTGTCCGAACCCTTCAGGCTCAGGGATTCTCGATGGCCCGTTTCCGTAATATCGAGAAGGACAAGATCACCGTTCAGGCAATGCGACAGTCTAAGGTCAGCGACAACATCATCGTCTCACCCGTTAAGATCCGGGAATATTATAGTAAGAACGCCGGCACCTACACCACTCCCGAGCAGGTCAAGCTCAGGATGATCGTGCTTCGGGAAGGAACTACTTCAGGAGGTGATGCCACCGATCCAGGTGTGGGCAAAAAGCAGATGGCACGCGAGATTCATGACAAGCTTGCGGGGGGGGCTGAGTTTGACCGTCTTGCCCAGATGTATTCGGAAGACTCCACGAATGAATCGGGGGGGGACTGGGGCTGGATCGAGCGCAAGACGCTCAATGAAGAGATCGCCAAGGTGGCGTTTTCAATGAAGAAGGGGCAGATCAGTGATGTCATTCAGGTCGATAACGCCTACTACATCATCATGGTGGAGGATAAAAAACCGGCGATCACCAAGCCTTTGTCCGAGGTGCAGCAGGAAATCGTACAGAACCTGATCCAGCAGGAAAAACTCAAGACGCAGGATCAGTGGCTCGAGAGCCTGCGTAAAAAAGCCTACATCAAGATTCTGTAGGCAGGGAAGGTTGAGGGTTTGAAACCTGAGTCGCCGATTTTTTCTGATGAAAGATTCTTCCCTCCCCGTTATCGGTCTCGTTGCCGGGGATCCCGCGGGAGTGGGGCCCGAGTTGCTGGCCGAGGCATTGAAACAGGTTCCCGACGGTGTACGACTAGAAGTCATCGGCGACTCATCACCTTGCAATTCAGGGATTCCTGACAGGGAAGGATCGCTACGAGCTATTGCTTCACTTGAGGAGGCGGCACAACGGGCTGTTACCTGTGAACTGGCGGCGGTAGTCACAGGACCGGTAAACAAACGGCACCTGCACGAGGTCGGCTTTAAGTTTCCAGGACAGACCGAATTTTTTGCGGCACGGGCCAGTGTGGAAAACTTCGCCATGTTGCTCACCGGCGGAGGTCTGACCGTGGCTCTCGTCACCGTTCATGTGCCGCTCAAACAGGTTTCGCCCCTGCTCACCACCTCTGAGATTGTAAGGGTGGGGGGACTCCTTGCGGACTTTCTAATACGACGGGGCATTCTGTCACCCCGTATTGCTGTGGCGGGACTTAATCCTCATGCGGGAGAAAATGGGGATTTGGGAGACGAAGAGCAGATGGTGATTGCTCCGGCGCTCCCCCTGTTGAACGCTGCGAATCCCGGCACATCCTTTTCCGGGCCATGGAGCCCGGATACGGTTTTCTGGAGAGCCTCCCAGGGAGAGTTTGATGCCGTCCTCTGCATGTATCACGATCAGGGATTGATCCCGCTGAAGTTACTCGGCTTCCACGATGGAGTGAATGTGACGATCGGCCTCCCTTTCATCCGTACAAGCCCCGATCATGGAACCGCCTATGAGATCGCAGGAAAAGGAATCGCCCGCCCTGACAGTTTTCTCTCGGCAATGCGCCTGGCTGCCGGGTTGGTACGATGAACTTTGCATGGAGAGGGTTGTTGTGACGGAGATCTTCCTCAGTGCTGAAGATGGACATGGAAGCAGTTTTTCATCAGAATCCTAACACGTCCTCCCACACTCCCCTATGAAACATCACTATCTGACATCAGTCGTCCTGGCAGCGCTATTCCTGATGCTATTGCCAGTCGCATCCCGCGCCGAATTCCCTCAGGAACAGGCTTTTCATGAGCTGATCGGCATGGAGGTGAGAAACCTCCAGAATGAAAAACTGGGCAGGATTCAAAGTATCATCGCCGATGTCGCAAATGGCCGCATTGCGGAGGTCGTTGTCAACTCAGGTGGGGGCTTTGCGGGCATGGGCGGTAAACTCATCGCGCTCCCGCCGCGTGCGCTCGTTCCTGATTTCACTGCCAAGGTTCTGAGAGTCGATGTAAGCAAGGCGCGCTTCGACGCAGGGCCACGATTTGACTCTTCCCATATGAAGGAGGCGACACAGCGCGCCAAAATCGCCGAGGTTATTCGATATTATGGATTGGTGCCGTGGTTTGCATTGGGTGGGCAGAAAATAGAAAAAAATGGTGATATCCTTCAGCTTGGCCATCTGGAGAGAACCTCTCACATACTTGATATGCCGGTTCATTCATCCAAAGGCGATTACCTCGGCATGGTTGATACCATCTTTATGGATGTGCCGAAGGGGTTTCTCTATCATGTCGTTGTTGCCGATCCTTCGAGATCCCTTCCGCATCGGGTTCTGCAATCCCGATCCCTCAGCTACAATCCTTCTAAGACACGCCTGATCTGGGATGCCTCGCATGTCGATGTGGCGGACAAGCCTCTCTTTCAATGGAATGGGAATGACAGGAGGACTTTCCAGCAGGAGTCATATGTCAACAGGGAGCCGGGCGTCGCTGCGGGACATCCGCTCCGCCAAGGAACTGATCAGCGTGACCGGGACAAGACAGCCCGCATTAGGGCGTCGATCCAGGCTGATCCTCAGCTGTCCATCGCGGCCAAAGGTATTGAAGTAGCCACATGGCATTCCCTGACTACCTTGCGGGGACAGGTCGCCTCGGAGTCAATCCGTCAGAAGATTGGACAAATTGCGCAAAATACCGGACGCCCTGAGAATGTGAGCAATTTGATTCAGGTCGGTGGAGTTGCCCGTTGAATAGGCACTCAGGCCCGGAGGAGATTTTCTCACAAGAGAAGAGTCGAGGGAATCCCCTGATTATCGTCGGGGAGGATGTTCATGGAACCGGAAGGTCGAAAGAAGTGTGATGAAGCACAGTTTTTGATTGATCGAAGAGGCTACTCCGTTTGGTCTTTAAAGGTGGAACAGTCACCTCTCAGCGAACTCGTTGCCGTCCGTCGGCAGAAACTTGAAGCACTCCGCGATCTCGGAGTCGATCCCTTTGGCGGGGCTTTTGAAACCAGCGGTACCGTGGCCGAGGTCAGGGCTGCCTTTGCGGAAGGTTTGGCCGTCCAACTGGCGGGGCGCATTACCGCCTACCGCGACATGGGGAAGAGTCGCTTTCTCGATCTCTCCGACATCGGCGGACGGATGCAGGTCTATCTGAATGCCAAGGAGGTCGATGCGGCAGCCCTTGCCGTGGCCGCCCAACTCGACATCGGGGATTTTATAGGTGTCGAGGGGGAGTGCTTCACCACGAAGACGGGTGAACCAAGCATCAAGGTGAAGCGACTCACAATGCTTTCCAAATCACTCCGTCCACTTCCTGACAAGTGGCATGGGGTGCAGGATGCCGAGACGCGCTACCGCCAGCGTTACCTTGATCTGATTGCCAATCCCGACTCGCGTGAAACCTTCCTGCAACGCACCCTGATCGTCCGCGAGATCCGACGATTTCTGGATGAGCGCGGATTTCTGGAAGTCGAGACACCGATGATGCAGGCTATCCCCGGAGGAGCTGCCGCAGAGCCGTTCAAGACCCATCACAATTCTCTTGGGATGGATTTTTATCTTCGTATCGCTCCCGAACTCTATCTGAAGCGCCTGCTGGTGGCCGGGTTCCCGAAGGTCTTTGAACTCAACCGCAGCTTCCGCAATGAAGGGATCTCCCGTCGCCATAATCCCGAGTTCACCATGCTGGAGGCCTATTGGGCCTATGCTGATTTCAATCTCATGTCGGTTCTTGTCGAGGAGATGGTCTGCCATCTCGCCGTGATGCTCGGAAATACAGACCTACAGGTGCATCATCGCAACGCCGAGGGGGAGATCAAACGCACGATCAATCTCTCACGCCCGTGGAAGCGGGCTTCTTACGAGGAGTTGATCGAGAGCGCAGTGCCAGGGTGGTTTGCGCTGGACAAGTCCGGCAAACAGCAACGATGTGCCGAACTCAAACTCGATATTTCCAATTGTCCCGAGGAATTTGAAATGACCCAGCATATCTTTGAAAAGTTGGTGGAGGAGAAGACCATAGATCCCTGCTTTGTCACCCATGTTCCCAAGGAGCTTGTCCCGCTGGCCCGCCTCAATGATGCCGATCCCTCCAAGGTCGATGTCTATGAGCTGATCATCAACGGGCAGGAAATCTCACCAGGGTATTCCGAGCTGAATGATCCCGATCTCCAGAGGGACAGGTTGGAGCACCAGGCTGGAGAGGAAAAGCAGAGGATTGATACGGAATTTCTGGAGGCGCTGGAATACGGCATGCCTCCCGCAGGCGGCATCGGGATCGGCATTGATCGGCTCGTCATGCTCCTGACCGGAGCCGAGTCGATCAGGGATGTCATTCTCTTCCCGCATTTAAAGCACCGTCCATAAGTATTGATGAAATCCTACCGTTTTCATCCCAGAGGTCAGAAATCGGAGATCAGAAGTCAGTTTTCCTGAATGCTCTCCTCTGACTTTTGATTTTCTGTGAACCCTCCTTTCGTTTTGGCTAAAATTAACCATCAGGAAGATGCAGCCCCCTACCAAGGGCCTCTGGGGCTGTTTCCTGTCCCATATTCCCGGGGAGTCTTCAACTTTCATTGGTTCAATTTTTTCAATGCGATCTGCTTCCAGATCATTCTGGGAGCCCCCACGGTGCTTCTGGCCAAGGATCTCGGCGCCAGTTCGACAATCCTGGGCATCATTGCGGCCTTCACTCCACTGATGACAACGCTTCAATTGCCGGCGGCCAGACACCTTGGAAAGTATAGCTACCGATCATTTACCCTGATGGGATGGGGGCTCAGGTCGATTTTTATCGCCACTTCGGCGATTGTCCCCCTGCTCTACTTTTTTACGAAGGAAATCCGTCTCGGACTACTCCTCGCAAGCCTCTTCTTTTTTAATGTCCTGAGGGGCATTTCATCGGCTGCTTTCCTCCCCTGGATCACCAATGTGGTGCAGGGAACGATGCGGGGAAGGTTTATCAGTATCGACCAGACATTTGTTTACGGCGGCTCCCTCATCACGATGTTTCTCTCCTCCCTGATGATGAGAGGCCAGGTGGAACCGTGGCGCTATTCACTGGTTCTATGGCTTTCCGTGGCGGGATCTGTGATCAGTCTGCTCTTTCTCCGTCTCATTCCTGACCCCCCTCATCCTGATCGTGAGAAAAGCCCCGCCCGGCCGGTTTCCCTCCGCGTGATGATGTCGCTGGAACCCTTCCGCAACAGCATCCTCTTCAGCCTTCTTTTTACGACTGTTGCTGGTGGATTGGGAGTCTTTCCAATCGAGTATCTCAGGATGCAGGCTCGATTTTCCCCATCAGCGATCTATGCCCTCTCCGCTGCTTCCTTCATTGCACCCATGATCACACTCCAGTGGATCGGTGCCCGGGTGGATCGTCTGGGAAGCATCCCGATGATCCGCTATTCAGTCTCCCTCTTTGCAGTAGTTCTGGCTCTCTGGTTTGCCATGTCAGCTGGGCTTATCTCTCCTGCTTGGAAGATGGTCCTGCTACTCAATCTGCTCGGAGGTGCCGCGATGGCAGGGGTCAATATGGCCAACCTCCATCTCGGAATGGCGGTGGTTCCGGAGTCCGGCAAGAATCATTTTTTTGCAATGACCACGGTGATCACCAGTTTTGGAATGGGAATTGTTCCTGTGCTCTGGGGCTGGCTGCTTGATGCGCTGGGTGGAATGGATTTGGTGTATGGCCCCTTTCATCTTCGTCGACACAGCATTTACTTTCTGTGTGTCTGCCTGCTTTCCCTATGCACGCTGCTAGCAAGCAGAATACTGATTGATCCGGGTCGCAGTGGCAGGATGAAAAAATCCTGATTGAGATTTTTCTCTTTTGGATTTTTCTTACCCACGAGACATGGCAACGTTCGGTATGAGTTTGCCTGCACCGCTCTTTCTGGCGGCCCGTTATTTAAAGCCTAAGCGCACTTTTCTGGCTGTAATCACACTGATCTCCGTGATCGGGGTGACGCTTGGAATCACCGTTCTGATTCTCGTGATGTCAGTCATGACGGGATTCGAGAAAGAACTGCAACGTAAAGTGATAGGGTTTGATGCCCATCTCCTGATTTCAAACAACGGTCTCATGGACGAGTGGCATGATGTGGCTGCTAAAATTGCAAAGGCTCCCGGAGTGCTGGCTTCCGCTCCCTTCGTGCAGGGGCCAGTGATCGTTGAGTTCAATCATCAGAGACTTGCCCCAAAAATCAGGGGGATTGATGCCGGGCTTGAAAAGAAAGTGGATGATCTTTCCAAGTTCATCATCGCCGGGAAGCTGGATCTTGATGGAGACAACGCCGTCGTCGGCTCTGAATTGGCACGGGCACTTGGCGTTCATGTTGGCGATGTCATTACCATTTACTCTCCGAGAAATCTGGGTGAGGTGATCGAGCAGCTTGATCGCCTCAAGAAGAGTCATGGCAAATCCCTGGGAGCGAAAAAGGAAGCGGACATTGACTCCCTGCGGGAGCTTGTGCTGCCGACGGAGGTCACTGTCACGGGAATCTTCGAGAGTGGTCGGTATCTCTATGACAGCGAATTTCTCGTCGTCCCGCTGCATATCGCCCAGGAACTATACGGTCTTGGTGGTTCGGTGCATGGACTTGCCGTGCGAACCATTGATCCGGATCGTGCCGCCGACATCAGGGAAAAAGTGCGCGGTCTCATCAGTGATGATCTCTCCTGCACGACTTGGATGGATATGAACAAGCAGCTCTTTGATGCCATCTCCATGGAGCGCCATGTCATGTTCTTCCTGCTCATGTTCATTATTCTTGTGGCCGCCTTCGGCATCATGAACACCCTCATCACCATGACTGTTCAGAAAACCCGCGAAATCGGTGTGCTCAAGGCACTTGGTGCCCGCACATGGCAGGTGATTTCGGTCTTTCTGATCCAGGGAATGGTGATCGGTGTGTTTGGTGTCGCCAGCGGGCTTGCCCTGGGCATGACTCTTATCCGCTGGCGCAATGAGGTGAGTCAATGGCTGGCTCACACGCTTGGCGTGGAGATTTTTCCCCGGAGCGTCTATCAGTTTAATGAAATTCCAGCCGAGGTCGTGCCAGGCGATGTGGCGATGATCTGTCTCTGCGCCTTTATCATCTGCTCACTGGCGGCACTTATTCCGGCATGGATCGCCTCCCGACTTGATCCGGTCAAGGCACTCAGGTGTGAGTGATCGAGTAAACGGACAGGCTGTAGGAATCCATCGAGAGTCGAGGATATCACGTGATGAGGCGGATCAGTTTCCAAGCCTGGCTCCTTGCTTGGGTTCCATGGAGAGACTCTGGACGATACTCAATAAATAGTTCCTGTAGTGAATCTCCCAACGAAGCGAGGGCATTTGATTTTCTGAAGCCCTCGACTCTCGACTCGGACATCCTAACCCAGAATCGCCAGCCTTAACCCTTCGATCATCAATGCCGCACCGAAGAGGATGGCTCCCCAGCAGGCGAAATCCCATCGCCATTTTGCCCCGAAAACCCAGCCGATCAGGTCGCGGTGAAGATAAGGCATGCCAACGAGGAAGAGTCCGGCAAGCGCCCAGACATAAGCCAGAGCTGCCAGAGCGAAATGGAGAAAACCATTTTGAAGGAAGGTAGTTTCAAGAACGGGATGTGCCGCCAGCAGCAGAAGGAATCCAAGAGAACGCGAGGAGAGGAAATCAGGGACAAACTTCCAGAGGAGTGCCGCCCCTAGCACAATTGCGATCATCACCATGTTACGCATTGGGGAAAACTCACCCAGATCCGTCGTCGCTACGACAATCAGCAGCCAGCAGACCGTGACTGAAAGCAGAACCGTTCCCCAGGTACGGGATCGAGGAAAAGCCCGGGCCGTGGTCATGCAGAAATCCGCAGCCAGCAGGCCAAAGAGATGGGATACGACAATCAGAGTCCCGATCAAAATGGCGACAATCGGAAGATCGGGGGTCGAAAAGAAGTCCATGAGGCTTGGGAATAAAATTGAGGGTCGTGATGTTGTGGCGTTTATCTCGGGACTTGCCAAGCTTCCTCAGCAAGTGCCGCTGCTGCCGCCGCTACTTCGGCCTCCTTTTTACTATGGCCTTCCCCTTCGCCGAGGTTCACACCTTCCCAGCAAACACGACAGCGGAAGTGCTTCAGATGCTCAGGACCGCTCTCTTCCAAGAGTTCGTAAACCGGAGCACTTGGTGCAAGGGCCTGAAGCACCTCCTGAAGTTTTCCCTTGGGATTGATTTCCTCCGGTTCTGCAGCCACTGCATCGAGATCGGCGGCAGCCACCCTCAGGATGAATATCCGCGCCGCTCCAAGACCTCCATCGAGATAGATCCCGCCCACGAGAGCCTCGAACGAATCTCCCAGCGTCGATGCCCGTTGGCGACCGCCGCTCGCTTCCTCGCCCCGCCCCATCATGAGATGTTCGCCCAGTTTGAGTGTGCTGGCATGCACCTTCAGGGCTGATCTGGAGACAAGCCGCGTGCGGATCTTGGTCAGCTGGCCCTCGGTGAAATCGGGAAACTTATGAAACAGCTCCTCCGTGATGACGAGTTGCAGGACGGCATCACCCAGAAATTCAAGCCGCTGGTTGTCGAAGGGATAATCCTTTCTTTCCAGAGAAATGCTGGAGTGGGTGAGAGCCTCGGCGAGCAAAAGCGAGTTTCTGAATTTATAACCGATCCGCGTCTCCAGCGGATTCATGAGATGATGTGGTGCTGGACGATTCTCCATGAGTAGCTCTCCAGTAATGCGCCGGCACATTGCCTGCGCAAGCTCTTTTCAGAGAGAATACTGAACCTGTTGAACTGCTACCAGCCGTTCCGGCGTTGCCAGTTGCCGTTGTAATAATTATTGCGGTTCCAATTACCATGATAATTGTTGGGACCGCACCAGCGACCGTTATTGTAATACTGGGGGCCTCCACGATAGTAGCAGCCATTGCCGAAATAGTAGCCGTTCCTGTAGGCGCAGTACCGGCCCTGATGCCAATAACCGTAGCCATAATCAGGATAGAATGTCGGGGCTATGACCAAAGAGGGCATCCCGTAGGCAGGCCCGTAATAGGGTGCCGGGGGAGGAGGCGCTCCGGGATTAACGACAACACGATTCGGTACGGTACCGTAGTAGGGAGCACCGGGCACCACGCACCCTCCAAGGAGCAAAGAGAGCAGCAGGGTGAAAACCAGTGAAAGGACTGAAAGAGGGCGATGCATTGCTCCATTCGTTCAGACATTGCGGATCAGTGGAAGTTCAAATGAACTTCGATTGTGTGAATGAAATCAGCATTCCTAGTCACTTTTCTTTTGCACTGACCAGATCTTGACGATAAAACTTGCCACCCTGATTTCCTTTTGGAAACGGAAAATCGGATCAGTAGCTCAATGGTAGAGCAGTTGACTCTTAATCAATTG
>CAIJRY010000139.1 GCA_903823215.1 uncultured Spartobacteria bacterium | reverse complement strand
TCCATGTACTCCGACATATCGATCTGAATGATGGCATCGGGATCCCCAAACATGAATTCCGCAAGGGAGCGGGCCAGGAAGGTTTTTCCCACTCCCGTGGGCCCGAGAAAGATGAAGGAACCAATAGGGCGACGGGGATCCTTGAGATCCGCACGCGAGCGTCGGAGCGCCTTGCTGATGGCTGTCACAGCCTCGTCCTGACCGATGACACGCAATTTGAGTTCGTCATCCATCGCCAGAAGTTTCTGGGTCTCTTTCTGTTCCATCCGAGTTAGCGGAACACCGGTCCACTTGGAAAGGACATGCATGATCTCTTCTTCGCCGACGACGACTTCGCGCTCGTCACGATCTTTTCTCCAGTTGGCGAGAGCCGTCTCCAGATCCTCCTTTGCCTTCTTTTCTGAATCGCGAAGAGCAGCAGCTTTTTCAAAATCCTGAGCCTTGATTGCGGCTTCCTTTTCACCGCGAATCCTGTCGATCTCAGCCTCCAGATCCTTGGTGGCCGGAGGTCGGGTCATGGCCCCAATACGGGCTCGGGAACCAGCCTCATCCATGATGTCGATGGCCTTGTCGGGAAGAAAGCGTCCCGTAAGATAACGGTCAGAAAGTTTGGCTGCCGCCTCCAGAGCAGCGTCGGTGATGACTGCCTTGTGATGGGCCTCATACTTTGGTCGAAGCCCCTTGAGGATGAGAACCGTATCCGTCACCGAGGGAGCCTCGATCTTGACCGACTGAAAACGGCGCTCGAGTGCGGAGTCCTTTTCGATATACTTGCGGTATTCATTCAGCGTTGTTGCGCCGATACACTGGAGTTCGCCGCGACTGAGAGCCGGTTTGATAATGTTGGAAGCATCCATGGCCCCTTCCGCCGAGCCGGCACCGACAATCGTGTGCAACTCATCGATGAAAAGGATGATATTCTTGTTTTTACGAATCTCATCCATGACAGCCTTGATGCGTTCCTCAAACTGTCCCCTGTATTTTGTTCCGGCGACCATGAGGGCGAGATCAAGGGTAATGACTTTTTTATCAACCAGAAGTTCAGGAACATTCCCCGTGACGATCTCCTGAGCCAGTCCCTCGGCGATGGCGGTCTTGCCAACCCCAGCCTCCCCGATGAGGACGGGGTTGTTCTTGCTGCGGCGGCAGAGAATCTGAATGACACGCTCGATCTCCTCGGCACGGCCGATCACCGGATCAAGTTCCCCCTTCTGGGCAAGCTCGGTAAGATCACGGCCAAACGCCTTTAGTGCAGGAGTCTTGGCCTCCTTGCGGGAAGCTCCACCTGAAGTCACTTCCTCGGCATCGGATCCCTCTTCCTCCATCTCTTCAGGGTTGAAGTTTGGATCAAGCTCCTTGAGCACCTCGTTGCGGGTACGATCCAGATCAATTTCCAGTTTCTTGAGCACCTGTGCGGCCACGCCTTCGCCTTCACGCAGCAAACCCAGAAGGATATGCTCTGTGCCAACATAGGAATGCTGGAGTGCCTTCGCTTCCTTACCAGCAAGCGCGAGTACTTTTTTCACCCTTGGAGTGTACGGTATATTGCCAGCCATCTGATTCTCCGGCCCGGAGCCGACCAATTTCTCCACCTCATGCCGTACCGTCTCCAAATCCAGCCCCATTTTCTGGAGAACATTCACCGCGACACCCTGTCCAAGCTTGATAAGTCCTAGTAGCAGATGCTCCGTGCCGACATAGTTATGATTGAACCGGTCGGCTTCCTTGCGGGCAAGGGCCAGTACCTGCTGTGCGCGTGGCGTGAAGTTATTCATCATGATTCCTCGCTTGGTAGTGTTGTTGCCGAACCTGTCGGGATTTTCCCGATTTCAGGCTCAGGCATCTGCTTTAATTTTGCGCGGATTAGTGCGGCACGCAAGGAATCGCGTTCTTCCGCCCCAAGTTTTGTTGTCTGAAGCCCTTTTTGCAGATGGGCGGGCTGTGTTTCGATAAATAGTTCGTCAACCTGAAGTCGGTTTTTTGCGGGGAAAAGCCCGAGATCGACTCCCATCTTGATAAAGGAGAGAAGGTTGAGAGCCTCCTTGGAAGTCACGGAATGGGCATGACAGAGGATGCCGTAGGCTCGGCCGATCTGATCGAGAAGTGTCTCGGCGCGTCTCTGAAGCAGAATCTGCCTGGCATTCTGTTCATGTTCCAGAATCTGCGAAATGACCTTGTTGAGCCGTCCTATTATTTCCTCCTCCGCCTCACCGAGAGTCGTCTGGTTGGAAACCTGAAACAGATTGCCCATGGCTTCGGTTCCCTCTCCATGAAGGCCCCGCACGGCAAGTCCAATCTTGTTGACCGAATTGATGATTTTGTTGACCTGCTCCGACATGACAAGCCCGGGGAGGTGAAGCATTGCGCTGGCACGCATTCCTGTGCCAACATTGGTGGGACAAGCCGTGAGATAGCCGAGGTCGTTGTGAAAGGCAAAATCGAGCGATTCCTCCAACTCGCTGTCGGCCTGATTGATCATCGAAAACACCTCGTCAAGCTGCAATCCGGCTCGGATGGCCTGCATCCTCAGATGATCCTCCTCGTTGATCATGAAACTGAGGGTCTGAGCCGTATTCATAACCACGGCGCTACCGGCACTTTTGGCGGCGTGTTCGCGACTGATCAGGTGTCTCTCCACAAGCACCTGCTTCTCCAAGGGTGAGAGATCTTCAAGTTTTTCGGAAAATGATTCCTCCATTTCCGGGAGTTGCTCCACCGCCCCCCTGATTTCGTCGAGCACAGCAACCCGTTCTGATTTCTTGGCCCAACCGGGAAATGGCTTACCCTTAAGATTTCTTGCAAGCCGCACACGGCTGCTGACAACGATCTGATCATGAGGACCTGAACCACTGAGCCACTCGCCGGTATTGGCAATGATGCGGGAGAGCTTCATGATTTCTTTCTGGTCTTTGTTGCGGGTGTTGCGGACACCTCCAGATTGTCTGGAAACGCGGCGATCCTATTCACTTCGTCAGGCCCGTTTTCCTGAATTGTAAGATGACGGATTTTATCACGCAGTCCTGCAGCCTCCTCGAAATGTTCATCGGCGATTGCACGGGCAAGGCCTTCTTCCAGTCGGATCAGCTCTTGTGTTCGACGACGCTCGACCGCCAGCTTGGCTGGCACCTTCCCTGCATGAACGAGTCCCCGGTGCATGTTCTTTAACATTCCGGTCAGTCCCTCGGCAAAAGCATCGTAGCAGGCACTACAGCCCAAACGACCGGTTTTTTTGAAATCAACCTGGGAGAATCCGCACACTGGACAACGCACCCCCGCGGGGTTCTTCTCAATCTCCTGCGCTGCACCGAGTCCGAGCAGCAGATCCGCCAACGCAAACCCGGTCGGATCGTTGACCCCTTTCTCCTTTGAGCAACTTTCACAAAGATTCACCTTCTGCATTTTTCCCTCGACGATCTGAGTCAGGAAAACAGTGGCCTCCTTGATTTTGCAAACATCGCAGAACATCGGTCAAACAGGGGTTCCTTCCATCCGGGTTATTTCGCGAAATCGTGTGATGAGGCGGCGCGTGACGGGGCCCGGCTTTCCGTTGCCGATCGGACGACTATCCAATTCGACAGCGGGGATGATCTCTGCGGCAGTGCCAGTCAGAAAGCATTCATCAGCTGTGTATACATCATAGCGGGTAATCTGTGGTTCAGTGACATCGATTCCAAACTCATTGGCAATTTCGATCGCAACAGCCCTCGTCACTCCGGCCAGAGCACCTGAGGAGATCGGTGGAGTCGTGATGCGTCCGCCACTGACGAGAAAGATATTGTCACCTGTACACTCGGCCACCAATCCCTGTTCATTGAGCATCAACCCCTCGCCGGCACCGGCGTGGGAGGCCTCGATTTTTGCCATGATATTGTTGAGATAGTTCAGCGACTTCACCATCGGACTTAATGCCCCGTGCGCGATGCGGCGGGTTGAGCAGGTCACAACCTTGAGTCCCTTTTCGTAGCTCTCCTCGGGATAGAGCGTGATCTTGGCCGCGATGATGATGACTGTGGGCTTTGGACAGTTCCAGGGACTAAGCCCCAGATCACCCTTGCCACGACTCACCACCAGACGGACGTAACCGTCGGTTAGTCCGTTACGGCGGATTGTCTCCAGAAGCGCCTCGGTGAGGGAGTCAGGATCCATTGGAATTGTCAGGGAGATTGCAGCAGCCGACTTGTAGAGCCGCTCTCTGTGTTTCTCCCAGCGAAAGACCTTGCCGTTGTAAAATCGAATCCCCTCAAAAACTCCGTCTCCATAGAGTAGTCCATGGTCAAACACCGAGATCTTAGCCTCGGACTCCGAATAAAAACTCCCGTCGATATAAATCTGCATAATCAAACGACACTATGGTGTGTGAATTCCCTCCTGACAAGTGGCTACAAGTTCATTCTCCATACATTCGCTGAATGAGTGCGTCATATTTTTCGGTAATGATGTGACGCTTGAGTTTGAAGGTCATTGTCAGTTCATCCCCCACTTCAAAGGGAAACTCGAGAAGCTCGAATGCCCCAATGCGCTCAAATGTCTTAAAACCGCCGGAGGGCCCCACGAGTCGCTGAATCTCCAGGCGAAGAAGTTCCCGACATTCAGGCCGGTTGTTCAACGCGGCGAGATCTGGTGCAGCGACCCCGCATGACGCAAAACCACCCAATGAGGGGATCACAAACAAACCAAGTTGTTTCTTATCCTGTCCGACAACCATGCATTGATCGATAAGCTGCGATTCCAGAAGGGCCGATTCGATGGGCAGAGGTTCCACATTCTCCCCGCCTAGCAGAACAATGGTCTCCTTGCAGCGGCCAACGATTTTCAGGCATTCATTGAATGTCATCATTCCGAGATCTCCGGTGGCAAGCCAACCGTCTTTCAACACTTTGGAGGTTCCTTCGGAATCTTTGTAATACCCTTTCATGATCTGAGGCCCCTTTGCGTGAATTTCGCCTCTTCGTCCCCGTCCCAGATCCGATCGCAAAGAGTCGGGGAAGATAACGATACCGGTCACCGGATCGACAATGCGGATCTCGGTTTCTGGAAAAGGGGGGCCGACGGTTCCGATGACAAGACGCTTCCAGGTTCTCACTGCCAGAACGGGGCAACTTTCCGTAAGTCCATATCCCTCCAGAACCGGTATGCCGATGTCATTGAAAAATTCGTCCACATGAGGAGGTAGCGCACCACCACCGGATATCGTGCCTCGGAAACATCCTCCGACCACGGCACGAAGCTTTTTTAGAACAATCCGGTCGAGAATCCCGAAGGGTACGATCATCAACCCACAGGCCACCGCATGACGCAGTCCCAAGATCACGGAAACAGGAAAGCCACGACCTTTTAGATCAATCTGCTGCCCGGAAAAGAATGCCTGCGCACGCCGCACGGAATGAGCAGAATAGCGAGCGATGTGGAAGAGCAGTCGCGCCGATAGAGGTCTGGACTCCACGCGGGAGAGAATCCTCTTGTAAAGTCCCTCCCAGAGGCGAGGCGCCGAGACCATAATCGTAGGCCGCACGCTCAGAAGATCATCCGCGAGATAACGCAGGGAGGTGTAGTAGGTGCAGAGACCGCAGGAGATCGAAATAATTTTGAAAATCCTTTCGTAGCTGTGCCAGATCGGAAGTATCGAGAGCGCGCGGTCGGAGGGAGTCAATGAGATGGGAAGATTGCGAATCTGCGAGGCTATCGCGGAGTGAGTCAACTGCACTCCCTTCGGAATGCCCGTTGTTCCCGAGGTGTAGATGATCGTGAAGAGATCTTCCGGTTTTACCGCAGCGATCCGGCGTTCCACTTCGCGGTTCCCCTCAAGCCGCAGGGCTTCACCTCGTATTTCGAGATCCCTGAGCCTGACTATTCCGTCGGGTAAATGCTTCCCCTCCCCGTCATCGTTCTCAATTAGAATGAGCAGGCGAAGCCTGGGGAGTTTTTCACGAACGGCTGCTATTTTATTCAGAACGGCCACCGTCTCCACGAATGCCACTTCCACATCCGCATGATGAAGGATATAGGCAATCTCCTGTTTGGTCACATCCGCGGCACGGGGCACATCCGCCGCTCCGCAAAATTGGATGGCCGCATCCGCCAGAATCCATTCAAAACGATTGTTTGAAAGGATGGCGACATGATCCCGAGCACCTACCCCTAACTCTATCAAGGTGGTGGCAAGGGCCAACGAACGCGTATGCCATTGCCTGTAACTAACGGGTTGAAAGGATCCATCCTGCCTGCGTGAAGCAAAGGCAGGACGATTATCCCACCGCTCACCAGCCCCTGCGAAGAGGCGGGCAAGGGTCGGCTCGGAAATCCGACCAATCATAAGGAGACTAACGAAGCCTTTTGGCGTGAGCTACCTGGGTAGCTACCAAGAGGCCTGCTCGGGAGGTGAGGAAAAGCCATCGTGCTGGATCGGAGGCTCTTGGAATACCTGGGCAAATCCTTCGGATGAAGCGGCTACCGGTTCCGGAGTGAAACCGACGGGAGCAGCATTTCCATCCAGAAGTTCAGAGGCGATATAGAGGCCTTCACCAACCTTGCTCACACCTGCGAGTTTACCGATGCGGACATAAAGGGTCTGCCGTGGATTTTTAGCCGTCCAGAAATAACTGTCATGTTCCAGACCAATAAGAATCTCACTAACCTTCATAGCGCGACCGTAGCGCTGAAGAACCTTAACGACAGCCGGGGCCAAGGGACCGGAAGGAGATGCAGGACGGGGACGACCGGCAAGCTTCGAAGGGCCGCGAGTACCATCCTCGCCCAATTTACGCCCGGATCCCGGTGGACGACCACGACGACGGGGTGTCTTGGCTGCCTCAAGAAGCTGTCCCGTCATCATAGTCGTAGCGGGCGGAAGTTCCAGTGTGTCACCAAGGAGCGCATGGAGCTTCTCCTGAAGTCGCTCGATCTTAGTTGCAATCTTAGTAGCCTTACGCAAAGTTAGTGAATCGGGTATGGACATAGTGTGATGATCTTGGAGTTATTTATTGGTGTTATTTGATGATTACG
Organism: uncultured Spartobacteria bacterium; assembly: GCA_903823215.1. GTDB lineage: Bacteria > Verrucomicrobiota > Verrucomicrobiia > Chthoniobacterales > UBA6821 > UBA6821. The sequence continues at coordinate 6,297 of CAIJRY010000139.1, read as the reverse complement.
CCGTGCGGAAGGTGATGCGTGCCTTAGTGAGATCATACGGAGACATCTCCACCGTGACCTTATCACCTGGAACGATTCTGATAAAATGTTTCCGCATTTTTCCTGATATATGAGCAAGCACAACATGGCCATTGCCGAGTTCAACCCGAAACATCGTACCGGGTAGAACCTCGACGACAACACCTTCTGTAGTAATTGCTTCTTCTTTAGCCATGAAGGACAAGGTTAGTAAAGAAAACATCAGTATCTGCCAAGAAAAATCGATATTTCTTGCGAAGAAATATCGATTTTCAAGATCTTTTATCACTTTGGATGTAACTTGGACTATCCTGTGGACACTCGTTAGGATAAGGTTGTTGATCGGATGGCTCAACCAAGCAATATCGTTTACTTCGACCTGGAAACCCAGCGCACTGCCAATGATGTTGGAGGATGGGATAAAAAAAGCTCCATGGGTATCTCCCTTGGCGTGACCTACAGCACAGGCAGTAATCGCTATGAAATTTTTTCGGAGAAGCGGGTCTCTGATCTTGTGGAGCTACTGACCCGGGCGGACTTGGTTGTGGGATACAATAGCCGTCGCTTTGACTATGAGGTCCTGATGGGATACACAATTCTGGATCTTCCTCATCACCTTCCAACCCTCGACCTGTTGGAGGTTGTGGAAAAGGCTGCCGGCCACCGCCTTTCTCTGGACACCGTCGCTCAGGCAACTCTGGGAGTTGGCAAAACCGGTGACGGGCTGGATGCCATTCGATGGTGGAGAGAGGGGAAAATGATGGAGATCGCCGAATACTGCTGCTTTGATGTGAAAGTGACGAAACTGGTACATGAATACGCCATGCAGCACGGTGAGCTTCATTACATGGATCGATTCGGACGAAAACAGACTTTGAAAGTAGTCCTATGATTCAACCCCTTGACACGGCGCGCAACAGCTGGAGGCTGCTCTGGTTCGATCTTGATGAGCCTGTGCCACGCCACCCTCACTCATTTTGTGAAGGGGTCCAGACCGCGAAACCTGAAAGGGAGAGGGAATATTATCTCCCTACATGTATGCTGGTGACAACCTCTTCGGGCAAACCAATCTGCCCGCCGGAAATTCTGGAGGAACTCGACCAGCCTCGCACAGAACTACTGCTCGGACGCCTTTTTGAAGAGCATGGTATGCCTGATCGACTCACGATTGCTGAAAGCGGAGATTGGGATACGGAGGCTTGGCGTAGCTTTGGAGTTGATTGTCGTCTTGAAATATCCTTTGGCACCTTTCCTTCAGGCAAACCGGGAGAACTTAGTCAGATTGCCCGCACCATTGCCCAACGACTCCAGGGAGCGGAATTCCATGCCCCTTCAGCTGTCGCCCGAGGACTTGTTGCCACGGCTAGCAGGCTCCGCTCGACGGGGAAAAAAACAGCCTGCCTTCGCAAGGCTCTGGAACAGGATGAGGACTGCTCCATTGCCAGGATCGAGCTTGCCGATTGCGATTACCAACAGGGGCGTTGGAATGAATGCCACAGGGGATATCAAGAGGTCATTGAACGGGAGGAACGACGCTGGCGTGGAGAATCCCCCGATTGGTGGAGTGATCTCGAGACCCGCCCCTACCTCCGCGCCCTCTACGGACATGCCATGACCGAATGGCAGCAGGGGCATTTTACGCAAACTGCGTCTGACTTACAGAGACTCCTGACCCTTAATGCATCCGATAATCAGGGGGTTCGTTTCCTCATTCCACTTGTGCACCTACTGGAGGATAATGATACCGAAGCCCTTAAGAGTCTGGAGTATTACGAATCGACTTATCCGGACGATTATTGCGAACCAGCTTTGCTCTTTGGCAAGGGACTCGTCCAATGGCGGATTGGAATGGAGCAACAGGCCCACGAAGCCTATCGAACGGCGATGCTCAAGAATATTTACATTTCACCCCTTCTCCTCGATCTACCCCTCCCTCCTACAGAGATCTGGCATCCCAACGACCGCTCTGAATTTGGATATGCCCAGGATTTCATCCAATCCTACGCCACACTCTGGGATCGGGATCCTGCCGCTCTCCGCTTCCTTCGGGAAGTTTTGACCGAACTATCTCCTCTGATGGAACGCATCGTCTCACACCGCAGAATGATGAACGAATGGCAGGATCAGCGTTATGACAGGGGTTTCAAGGAACGCTGGAAAACCATGGTTTCCACCGACGAATCACTCACGGGCGGACCCGAGCGGTAGGAAATACATCAGAGCTTGTCCAAAAAATTCCACACATGGCGAGCAGACAGGCTCTCAATAGCGAAAGCTTGGCTTCTCCCACGGAGGGAGTGAATCGTCTCCAGTCCCCGTTGAATATTTCTCTTCACGCCGTTCCTTGGGGCTAGGCAACGGGGGCGCTACCTCAAGAGACTCGTTGGCAACATACCCCTTCTGTCCATCAGCGAGCTGGACAAGACTGTATCCGAAATCTTTTTTGAGTACATTGAGCACATACCCGCTAGGAAGGGTTCGATCCGCACCGCTTCCCTGCGCCGGGCCGTGCAGAAAGAATGGGGTTTCACCGATGGCTTGCATCCGTGGTGACTGATCGGCGGGATACTCGATGGAACTGCACGCGGGAAAGACAGAGACAAGCAGCAGGAAGAGCAACTTAAAAAAGGAGCGGATTTTTGGCATCGGGGGGATTCAGTTATTTTTCAGGATCTCGTCATAGATGGACTCTATTCTCCTGACAAGACTGCGGATCTCATAACGGTCAAGGATCGTGCGGCGCGCATTCGTACCGATCGTCGAGCTCAGGTCTTTATTAATAATAATTTGCCTGAGAGCTTCAACATACCCCTCACTATCACCGGGTGAGACAAGTAGTGCGTCATGACCATCGGTGCATACCTCAGCGATTCCATCCACACCGGAAGCGATGACGGGAAGAGCGCTTGCCATTGCTTCAAGCAAAGTCATCGGAGTCCCCTCAAAGTCCGAAGGCATGAGTAATGCATCCATACAGTGATAGAGTCCCGCCCGATCCGATACATGTCCCAGAAACCTAACTGAATCGGAGAGTCCTAAAGCGGCTGAATGACTGCGCAACTCATTTTCCAGAGGTCCGCTTCCGGCAATAAAAAATGTTGCTTCGGGATATGCCATCCTGAGTTTTGAAGCTACCTTAAGGAATGCCTTGAAATTTTTCTGTCGAACCAGACGCCCCACACCACCGATTACAAAACCATCTGTGGGCAACCCCATTGCTTCACGAGATTTGCATTTCTGATCCGATGAAGCCGGCAGAAAGAGTTCCGCATCAATCCCATTGGGGATCATCTCCACTTTTGAATCGGGAAGATCCTCATGATCCAGAAGATAAAGGCGCACACTCTCCGCAACAGCAATGATCCGGTCTGCCCCCCGGTTGGCGAGAGCATCGGCGGCAAGCAGGATAGGATTGGTATCACGCGAGACATCATTACACTGGTCATGAACAACGATCGCACGGTGACCAGCGGCGATTGCCAGAGGTTTGGCGCAGAGATTTGAACCGAAGAGGTGAAAATGCAGGATATCGAATTTTCCCCGCTGCATCAGGCGAATAAAATTAGGAATAAAATACGGAGGCCATTTAGCGGGGGAAAGTGAATGGGTTACAATCCCTGCTTCCTTGAATGAAGATTCAAACACGCCGTGACCATGCATAGCCGCGACCTCAGCGACAAAAAGCGAGGGGTCAAGATACCTGACTAAATCGAGGAGAAAAGTCTGCGCCCCTCCCAGATCAAAACTATCAATGACATGCAGGACTTTCCGAGGAGCAATCACTTCAATCCCTCCAAAAAGGCATCGGTATTTCTTTGATTGTTGAGCCATTCAGAAATGATTCTTTCAGCGCCTGATCCCAGCTCCGCACAGGCATTGGCATCAGTGAGCAGGCGTGCTATTTGCGCAAAGAATACATCAAAGTTTCCTTCTGCGCAAAACCCCGCGGAAAACCTTGCAAGCATACCGTCTGGATCCATCTCAAGCGACATAATGCCGCAACCCCCTTGAGCCGCCTGGATCATGACATTTGGCACTCCCTCCGCTTCCGATGTGCTGACAAGAAGTTTGGAACGATCATAATATTCCTGAATGGAATGATACGGCACCTTTTCTAAAAAAGTGACATTACCCAATGTTTCCGCCCGGCTCCTGACGCTCTTCCAGAGAGTGAGATTCTCAGGGGAACAAATCATTGTGCAGCGTGCTTTCGGCAATCCTTCAACAATATCCAGAAATAGATGCGGCCTCTTGATCGTCTGACACCGGCCAATCCAGAGAAGATCTTCTGATTTTTCGCAACCACGGGGATATTTTCTGGGTAACACCAGACTGCGATAAAGTGAATGGGAAATTCCCAGCTTTCTAAAAAGCTCGTCCTGATAATCCGACATCGCAAAGCGACGGTCTGCCAACCTCACTCCCTTTTCAAAAAGTCGGCCTTTCCACCCGTTTTTTTCCCCGAAACTTCCGTCAATTTCAGTATCGAGCCCGCAAATAAAAACCAATCTGTATCCGAAAAAAGGGCGCATTCTGGCTACCACCCACAGCAGTGCCGTCCACCCAAAAATCAATACATAGTCAGGTCTCTTGGATAAAATAATTTGGAAGATTTTTGGCATCGACAGAAGTGTGTCGCCCCATTCTCCAGTATGAAACCTGCCTCCCACTCTGGTGTTCACTCCATCCAATAGCCTTCCGTCCTCCTGCCCGGTATCCCCGCCAACAATCGTCACATCGTTTCCGCGGAGGGCAAGTTCTCTCGCCAGGAGGGCCACCTGCAACTCCGCACCTCCGGATACTCGAACGGCGTTCGGATCCAACGCATAGTGGGCATGGCTGGAAAGAAAGAGAAATTTCATTCAAAAACCTCCCCTTGTTCTAGCCAACAGCGTGCGTAAAACCGGAAGACTCCGATAACGTTCCGGCACTGCCAACTTCATGCTTCGGAGCATCGCTGAAACGCATTCCTTGGAGATACAGCTGGCCCTGTGCATGAGCGTATAATCCTCCTCCGCCACCACGGATGATGTGGGATTAAGTTCACAGGAAACGAGTTTTTCTCTGATTAAAAAATATTCCTCCCATCGTGCGTTCACCGGATCAATCCATGCAGTAACGATTAGATCAGCCTCCCGATCGCTTGCTCCTGTCCATTCCTTGAGATTGTTTCGGATGATTGTAGCGAGTCCTGCATCACTTCGTTTTGCGGCAGCAACATGCTCACGTCCCATGATGGATTCAGAGTGATTACGATACGACACCAGACAGTTTCCATCGCCCACGGCACTTCCCTTACGCAGGAGGCGTGACCAGAGGTCAAAATCCGCCGTCACATTGTCTCCAGCATATCCCTTTAGTTTATCACGCACCAACGTTGTCGGAAAGACCGCCGAAGTATGAGGAATGGAATTATGAAAACAAAGGTCCCAGCGCAAATCATGATCGGAGAGTGGTGGCCTCATCTTACCTCGCAGCCACCCACGCTGGTCAATCAGGGTTGCACGCGAATAGAAAAGCACAGCGGACGGGTTTTGCAGAATCAGGTCGCGCTGCATCTCCAACCTATCCTGTCTGCAGCGGTCATCCGCATCCTGACGGGCGATCCAGGACCCTCGAGCCTCTGATAATCCGGCGTTGAGCGCACCTACGAGGCCGGTATTGGATGGAAGGGTGATCAGGCGGATCCGGGGATCTTTGATCGCCTTTACCAGATCACCCGTCCCATCGGATGAACCGTCATCGACCACAATGATTTCATAATCAACGCAGGATTGTGTCATCAGGTCGTTCAGGGCATTGCCAATGTGCTTCGCCGCATTGTACGCCGGAAGAAGGATGGTAAAAAACGGTATGCTCATCGGGAGTCGAGCAATCGTCGGAAGATTTCGTCATGCCGCCCAAGCCAGTTCCGTAGATCAAAGGATTGAAGCGCATGTCTGCGTGAAGCCGTGGCCATTGCGGCATGATCGCCCATCACGCATTCCACCGCATCAGCCAGATCGACAGGGTCGCCGGGAACATCCCGTTCCCACCCATTCTTAACAGGCACCAAGACACCGCATTCCTTCGGAACAAGTTCGGACATCCCTCCGCTATGGGTGCCGACCACTGGCAGACCGCATGACATGGCCTCAATGGGAACAGTGGGACAGGGATCATTAAATTTCGTGTGCAGCAGCAGATGTGCCCTTTGATAGATCTCAGGGGCATCATCCTGACGGAACGGGGGGAGAATCGTCACATATTCCTCGATTCCGCGGAGAGCGGCGGCAACCT
>CAIJRY010000138.1 GCA_903823215.1 uncultured Spartobacteria bacterium | reverse complement strand
GTCGATCAGACCTCCTTCCGATTCTGATGGGCATATCGCTCTGGGGCGATGGGGTGAGCGCGAAGCTGCCCTCCATCTTAAACGCCAAGGGTGGAAGATCCTCAGGAAAAACTTCCGTGCCCCCGGAGGAGGAGAAGTCGATCTGGTATGCCGTGATGGAGAGATCCTCGTCTTTGCCGAGGTAAAGACTCGTCGCAGCGAGGAACTAGGACGCCCCCTCGATGCCGTCGATCACAAAAAACAGCAACTGATTCGCCGAGGAGCACTCTATTGGCTGCGCCTGCTGGAGATGCCTGATATTATTTTCCGCTTCGATGTGATCGAAGTGCTGGCGACGGAGCCTGTGGAGATAAGGGTCATAGAATCTGCGTTTGTACTCCCCGACCCCTTCCGCTACTAGAAAGTGGCTTGGGATTTTTGCGAGTAGCTGCGTCACCGCTCGCTAGCAGTATAAGACATACAGCGTCGCTCGCGTTCCTTGCTTCTCATCAAAACTTCCTGCCCCTTGCACAGTTTTGGGGAAGCGAATATTCCTAGTTGAAACAAGTTGACTATGTACCGATGAAAAAAATCCCATGGCTTTTTCAATCGTGTCGGGCGCAATGTAGATGGTTCGATCTAGCTGTGATTTGGATGATAGCGGCGCTGATTGGTTCGTTGGGAATTCTCTATAGCTATTGCTGGGTAACATGGGTTTTTGGTTTAGATAAACATCACTCAAGGCATTGGTTGGATCCCTATGACATAATCGGTTTTCCGATCATCATTTTTGCATTCGGCATGATTTTTCTACGGCGAGCAATTGTTCTGATGTTTGCAATCTTTGCACTTATTGTCGCTCTCTTTTTTATTGTGATGATGATTTCTTACGGAGGGCTTCCTAACACGCTCATCATAGCGGCTTTATCTCTCTTAATCGGGATTCGTCTCATTTATGTCACCTGCACTAAGGCGAAGGTAATTTGAGATCAGAGTCAGGCGGTCAAGGGAAGCTGTAGTTGAGCTACTGCAACCGCAGACCAACGCCGCTCGGGTCCAAAGAACCTAGCCTATCTTTTTCCAAGGGAGAGCTTTGCCATGAGATCCGTCGTGAGTGATTCCAGTTCGATGGCAACTACTTCGACCCGACGGGTGAAGTAGTTATAGGCGATAAGATTGGGAACGGCCACGCCAAGTCCCACAATGGTGCAGTTCAAGGCTTCGGAGATGCCGTTGGCCACCATCTGGGGATCTCCATGATCGCCGATATTTCCAAAGATACCGACAAGTCCCGAGAGGGTTCCAAGGAGTCCCAGGAGTGGTGAGATGCCGGTGGTGATTTCCAGAAAAACGAGACCTGCTTCCATGCGGGAGATTTCATGACGGGCACGGGTCTGAACGGCATCGAGCGCCTCGGCGCGGGGCCAGTCTTTATGCTGGATGAGTGTTGTCAGAACGCGGGACAGAGGGGAGGGGTCACTAAGCAGGACTTTTTGTAGCGCCTCGGTCGAGGAGCCTGCCTTGAAGGAGATCAGTGCATTCAGAATGACCGGGGGCAATGCTCTGTCCATCTTGATCACGAGTGCCCGTTGCAGAATGACGGCGAGAGAGAAGATGGAGAGAATCACAAGGACGGCCATAAAGAAGCCGCCCTTGATAAAGAACTGGAGGAATCCCAGAGCCAGGAATGTGTGTATGAGCATGTGCGGTCAGTAATTAATAGATGGTGAAACTGTAATCGATCTCGAGACTGCCGTTCTGGAGAGTCGCGGCAACATCGGGCGGGATCGGGGGTAGCCTAGCATCCATGATTGAGCGGAGGCTGCAATCCGTCAAAGACTCATTCGAGTTACTGGAGACAACATGAAGGCCGCTGACTTTACCTGACGAGGTCACCTTGAAGGAAACATTGACTGTGCCGATGCTGAGAAGTCCCATGCGTTCGTTCACATAGTAATACCAACGCGAGCCGATGGCATCAGTGACCTTTTTTTTGTATCGCCCGAGTGGTGTGGCCTCCGCTGCGACTGATGATCGGCCTCGGTTGGAGATGCTTCCGCTGATGACGGTCTGGCGCGTTTCGGGCTGATATCCCTTTTTTGTGCCCGGATTTCCCGGCGTGGAGGGTGGTGTCGCAGCAACGGGTGGTGCGGTTTGTTGAGGCTGGGGCGGAGTTGGTGACACCGGGGTGGCCGGTGGCTGTGGCTGTGGTGAGGAGTTCTCTTTTGGGAGATCGAGAAGTTTGACGCTGTTCGGCGGGGGCGGGGTCAGATCGGGCTTGGGTTGCGGAGCAAGAGGAGTGGAGGGAGGAGTCTGCGGGATCGGGGGTGGTGCGGGATTGCCGGATGAGGAAGCTGCCTTTTCCCCTGGTGTGTAGCGCTGGTTTTGAAGCTCGAGTGCGGTTTGGGAGACTCCTTGCTGAGTTGGCAGGGGGGCGGTGCCGCTGGAGGGGAACTCACTGGCGGCCTTGGAATTTTCATCGGATTGGAAGGGAGCCTTTTCGGGAGCCTTATCGGTGATTTCCTTTGCATCAACAAACGGGCGTTCAGGCGGGGGAATCTCCAGGGTGACTTCTGGCATGGGGGGCTCCGGCGGGGGTTGCGGTTTCTCCGCCATGCGTTTGGCAAAAAGAATCGCCAGAAGAATGATCAGGGTGGCATGGATCAGACAGGAGACAAACAGCAGGAAAGGAAAACGCTCCCGGAGGTTTTTTTTACGAATCCGGGACTCTTTTTCAGACCTAGACTGTTTTGTACCCAAGGCACTCATGCGCACACTAGTCTCCGGGATCGGTTCGTGGGTGGTTTCTTAGGAAAACTGAGTTTTCCCGTGCGGGCCTGATGAAAGAGATATTGTTGGATGTATCCCGCATAGGGACCCAGAAGCTTCTCCCCATAGCGTTCCAGTTGCTCCGGCGTGGCCTTCTTGCCCTTTGAAGAGCGAAACGATCCGAGAATCCTTGCGATCCAGACATCGACAGGCACGGCATCGAGGCGTTCGTAGGAGAAGAGCAGGATGCAGTTGGCCACCTTGCGACCGATGCCGGGGAGGGTGCAAAGTGCGGTGCGTGCCTCGTTGGTATCCATCATGTTCAGGCTCTCAGGATCGAACTTGCCTGTAGCGATCAGCTTGGCCGTGCCGAGCAATCCCTTGGCACGGAACCCCAGACCGCATCGCCTCAGTGCTTCCTCAGTGGCATCAGCAATCACTTCAGGGGATGGAAAAGCGGCAAT
>CAIJRY010000137.1 GCA_903823215.1 uncultured Spartobacteria bacterium | reverse complement strand
GATGCTAAGAAAAATTTTGTGGGAATGTCCAGTAATCCTATTTTGAAAAGACACTTGGCTCTGAGCTTTTTTTCCCGCTACTCGAATGATTTTTTGGATGTTCAGCTGTCTAAATCCTCTCAGCTCTTCAACAGCATCATGATTGCCTTTTGCACATGGAGGCGGTTTTCAGCTTGTTGGAAAATAGCGTTGGCATGGGCTTCAAACACCTCTGCAGTGATTTCTTTGCCACGGTAGGCAGGGAGACAATGAAGGACCTGAGCATTGGGTGAGGCTGCCGCCACCACGCGATCATTGATTTGATAGCGGGCAAACTGGGCGGCGCGATGCTCTGCCTCTTGCTCCTTCCCCATACTGACCCAGACATCGGTGTAGAGTATGTCGGCTCCGCGGGCAGCTTCTTCGGGGTCATTGGTGATCGAGACGGGTGCATTGGCCCGCTCCATCAGCTCGGAGGGCGGGCGGTAGAGATCGGGGCAGGCGAGACGCAACCCAAAACCGAGCCGAGCCGAGGCCCAGATCCAGGATCGGCCCATATTGCAGTCGGCATCACCGATGAAAGCCACCTCAACCCCGTCAAGGGAACCACGCAGTTCCTCGATCGTCAGTAGATCGGCGAGAATCTGACACGGATGCTCCTCATCGGTCAGCGCATTGATCGTGGGGATGCCGGAGAGTCTGGCAAAGGTTTCCACATCCGACTGCTTGAAGGTGCGGATGACGGCTCCGTGGATCATCCTTCCCAACACGCGGGCCGTATCCTCGATCGGTTCACCCCGCCCAAGCTGAATCTCGCTGGAGGAAAGAAAGAGCGAATCGCCACCAAGTTCACGGATGCCGACCTCGAAACTGACGCGTGTCCGGGTGGAGGATTTGGAAAAAAGCAGTCCCCAGCATTCACCTGTGAGCGGTCTGGAAGATTCGCGACCACGGCTGGCCTTGAGTTCCCGGGCAAGCGTGAGAATCTCAAGGATCTCGGCTGCCGAAAGGGACTCGATGGAAAGGAGATGCTTCATGGAAGGTTCACGAAAAATGGAAAACGGCGATTAGATCGCATCGGACCAGCCACGGCAAGCATCGCTTATTGTGGCTTGCCAGTTATGGCCATGACTTTTTTCTTAAACCGCTCTAGGAACCAGTTCGCTCCGAGATGCAACACAGATCGACAGGCGGACAGCTGCTCTCTCAGGGGTCTTCATGGGATCAAATCAGTGATCTCCTGATCGCCAGCACCGAGAAGGCCAGCGTGATCCCAAGGCAGGCGTGGGCAAAGAGATTTCCGTGGAGTGTATAAAAAGTCGCTTCGGGATGCAGCGGCACGGGGATGGTTGCGCTCAGGATTCCCTCCACAAAGGTATTATTACCCTCGCCGTGCAGGATCTGCTTCACCCGTCCAGAGCCGTCAATCCAGCAGGAGATCCCGGTATCGGCAACACGGAGCAGAGGAAGCCCTGTCTCGACCGTTCTCAACTGGGCATTGGCAAGATGCTGGCGAGTACCCACGGAATGCTCGAACCAGCCGTCATTAGTGAGCGTGATGAGCAGTTGCGCTCCGAGTCCGGCAAATCGCCGCGTAAGATCACCTAGCGTATCCTCAAAGCAAATCAGTGTGCCGATCTTGATCGCGGCGTTGGGCGGCCTTGCGGAGAGACTCAGCACAGCGGGGCCTTTGCCTGAATCAAAATCATAGGGAACCTTCCCTCCCACGATCCAGCTGAAGAGTGGGAAGGTTTTGCGAAAGGGGACATATTCTCCAAAGGGAACGAGATGCACCTTGTTGTAGATCTGCCAGTTCTCAGCATGACGAGTCAGCAGGATTGCCGAGTTGTAATCACCCTTCGGCTCGGCCTCGTAGTGGACGCTGCCGATCAGAAAATCAGCCGGAGTGTGCGCGGCCAATTCCTTGACCTGTCCATAGATGATCTCATCGAGCAGCAGGGGCCTTGGTGTCGCCGCCTCGGGCCAGATCACAAGATCGGGCTCCATGCCCAGCGCAATCCTGCTCTGACGCAGATACCCCTCCATGATCCGCCCCTCGCACTTCGTGTCCCAGTAGTCATAGACGGGCACATTGCCCTGCACTCCCGCGATGCGAAGCGGAATGGTAGCCGCGGGAGGAGTGGTGATTTTTTTCACTCCATACACGAAGACCAAAACGACGATCAGCACCCCGATGAAGAAGTCGAAGTGAGGCCTGGTTCGTCCTGCCACGATCTCGCGTCTCAGCCGCTCCACCGTGATGGCAACTGTCGCGGAGCCGAGCATACAGAGAAAGGTCAACCCCGCCGTTCCCGTGATCCCCGCGATCTGAATCAGAGGGATGCACCCGCGGAGAGCAACACCGAGAGGATTCCAGCCGAATCCGCTAAAGAGAGTTTCACGCAGCCATTCCATTGCTGTCCAGGCTGCCGCGGCAAGCAGTGCCACCGCGAGATTGCGCCATGAGGAGAGCCACCTTTTATCAGGATCCCCTGACTCTCCGATCGACCTCAGCACCAAGGAGGCAAAAAGTGCCCAGAGCCCGGGATAGATCCCTATCACGAAGCAGAGAAGCACCCAGCCCAAGCCCGTCACCGTGGTGATCCAGAAAAATGTGATCAGAAACGATAGCGTGCCCGAGACCCAGCCCAGCAGAAACGCTCCGAGAGCCCATTTTTTGAGAGAATCAGGCCTTGGTAGCATCCAGAGAGCCCAGCAAAGCGGAGCAAGAGCTATCCAGGGCAGACAGGCGAACCAGCGATGCTCCAGCGGAGGAAAGCAGGCTCCAATCATGAGCCCCGAAAGCATCGCCAGCAGCCACGGGAGAGAAATCGCAAGACGATTTCCGAAGGACGAACTCTGCCGAATCTTCATTTGGTCATGATCGGCGGCACTGTGGTGTCGATGGTGACGGCACAGCGGGTACCATCGGCATATTTGGAGCACCGGGCAGAGTCATCAAGCAACCGAATACCGACGGCAGGAATCGCGGCATTCACAGAAACCACGACCCCTTTGAGCACCGCAATATTGTCCCCTCTTCCAATGGTGATCCGAGCCTGATGCCCGGACTCGATGACCTTGGCTGCATCCGCAGGATAATCACTCACTAGGACAATCCGCACCCCCCCCTCGCTCTGCATCACACCGCAAGCTGTGGAAAACACCTGCCTGCTATAATTCCACCAAGTAAGTCCGGTCCCCGTGATACAAAGCAGGAGTACTCCCGTGACCAGAATCCATCCCGAAGCAAGCCCCCCTCGTTTGTTACCTTCCCCGCTCATTATTGGAGAGGAGCCGAAGCCTTCTTGAGATCCGAAGCCTTGGGCGGAAGCATGATGTTGGTTGGGGAGAAGGGTTGTTTTTTCCTCTTCTGCTTCGGATCGTTCTCATTCCCGATAATCGGATACGAATTCACGAGATGGGCCTCTTCGGCCATCGAGAGTCCGAAAGGAATCACAAACACCCCATCCCGCACAGGCTTGTCCACGAGCAGATCGACGACTTGACGGCCATTGATCATAACGGCAAGCACCGTGCCCCTCCCCATATGCTCAATGGAATATTCGGACAGGAGATTGGCCCCATGTCCATCCAGCTTGAGGTAGGCACCCCCTGTCCCATCCTCAGCCCGGAAGGGATACACCGCCTTGATATCGTGTTCGGAGAGCAGCGGCATGATCGAAAGATAGGCCTTCCGTCCGTCAAGCAGCACCAACGGAACGGAAAACTTCTCCCCATCCTCGGCACTTCCCTCGCCATGAATCCTGATCGCAAAGGTCTCTTTTTTCTTGTTCGAGGCACCCGCCTGCACGCAGGGCTCCAGGGTCACCAGAAGACAAAGCACCGATAAGAGAAAGATAGAGCGTCGCATCGGAAGATCGTAGCGTGATGATCGGAAAATATGGAGGCATTTGTTGAAGGTGGCCCCGTACTGGGACTGATAACTTATTGCAACAGGGGGCCTCATCGGGTTACGCCTCTTGGGATGTCGATGCAACTTTTCACCCGCTTTCTGCTTGCGGCAACCCTTTTCATCGGGTTCCACACTTCGCTTCGTGCCCAGAGCACCCAGGAGATCAGCAAGGCGGAAGTGAAGGATCTTTCGATCACGGGCCCTCAGAGTGACAGCCCTTTCTTCATCGAGCGGCAGGAGGCTCAGGCGGCCCTTGCCAACGCTGGGCGTGCCGGATACGGCATGTATGTTCCCAAGCCCCCGCGCCCCCCCGTGAAGCAGCAGATCAAGAAATTCTTCAATGGGATGTTTGCTTCTGTGAAGTTACGCAAGAACGGAGGAGTTCTTCCGATGCTTCTGACCGTCGAGCCTTCTCAATTTTCAATTGCCGATCATCCCGGTCTCAACATCTCGCTCAAGGTCTCCAATTCTCAACGCCATGAAATCGAGTTTCTCTATCCGACCGATCAGCGCTTGGAAATCATCACCAAGGACTCCGCGGGCAATGTCATCAACCGCTGGTCGCAGGATCGAGCCTTCGATGCCATGGAGGGGTTTGCCGAGATTAACCCTTCGGAATTCATCGTCTATTCTGAGAAGATACCGACCGCGGCCATGAAAGCGGGTGAAACCTACACGATCGAGGCCTCGCTTGCCGGTCAGGATGATTATACCACGAGCACGACGGTCACTCCCTCACCGTAGATTATCTGTCTCGGATAAGCGCGGCACTTCATCCGCCACCCGGGCAGTCAAAGTAGGCAGCTGTGGCCTTATGGCGGGCCGAAAACATGATCCCGAAGATCAGTTTCATCAGCGTCTCATCCAGCAAACGCCCAAACATTCCGCAGGGTAGCGCATACGAGACATGGTCGGTCATCAGACACCATTCTCCTGCAGGACGAAAAAGATGCTGATGCCTCCAATGACGGAACGGCGATTTCCTTGCACCATCCACGAGTCGCTCGTCGGGCACCGTTTCTTCCCAGATCCCCACCCACTCCAAGCGCACGCCAAATTGCCTCACACTCAGACGAAACTCCTCTCCGGCACAAGCCGGCACCCTGCATTCCACCTCCTCCAGATGAAGCGAGGGAGGGGAGATCTTGGAAATATTCCTCGGATCCCCATGGAAGGAATAGACCTCGGCGCACGGTGCTTTAAGCAGGACGCTTCGTTCATAAATAGCCATGATTCCCGTAGATCAATCACATCCGGGGAGCAAAAGAAAGTATCCGTCACGCATAGAAATTTATTGCCAACCGATTTTATGCTCTTTACTCGTGCTGTGTTATCAATTAACCACAACCACCATGTCTGAAAAAACCATCGAAGATAAAGTCCGCGACATCATCGTAGAACAGCTCGGCGTCACAGCCGAACAAGTCACCATCAACGCCTCGTTTATTGAGGATCTCGGAGCCGATTCACTCGACACCGTCGAGCTTGTGATGGCTTTTGAGGAAGAGTTTGGCGTTGAGGTGCCCGACGAGGATGCAGAGAAGCTCCAGAAGGTTGGAGATGTCGTCAAGTACATCGAGGAAAAGCAGGGTAAATAGTCCGCTGATCCACAATCCATTTTTAAGAGCCGCACCGCCGCAAGGGGTGCGGCTCTTTTTTTCGTTGGCACACGGTTTCTCACCCTTCCCTTTCCGGGGTGGTTTGGCGCCGTGACCAGCGCCATGGCCGGCCTCTATCTCATCGGATTTGCCGCACCAGCCTTCGAAGCCGCAACCTGCCATGTAGGAGAGACAGTCGATCCGGCAAAGAATGTCCCCCGAGCCATGCTGGCCAGCGCCTTCATGGCAGGCATCTACTTTCTCGTCCTTCCGGTCATCTGGCTGGGAGCACTGGGGCCCGAGGCCCTGGGCAAGGATCTTATCCAAGTCTTGGGACCGACATTTGCACCGGTTTTCGGAAGTTTTGCGAAAGCCG
>CAIJRY010000136.1 GCA_903823215.1 uncultured Spartobacteria bacterium | reverse complement strand
TCCCGATCAGGTTGGTTCCCTCGAGGTGAAAAGAGCATCGTATCCACGGGATTAAAACAGATCTCCGAGGGCATCACGGAATCACCGAGATAACGATCCGCACTGATCCGGGAAAATTCACTCTGATTGACAATGAAATCAGCCTGCGAGCGAAGGGCCGCCATCCGAAGATTGAACCATGGATAGAAGTCCCCGTAACACCCCGGATAGGCAACCCCGTTCTGGTTCCATACAAGCAGTGCTCCCTGTTTTTTGGCCAGTCTCACAATCTCCTCCGCATGGGGAGGAAGGGCGCTGCTGACCAGATAGATAAGATTAAAGTCGTTTAAGTGCTCGGGATAACTCGCTTTCAATGGGATAAGTTTGATCTCTCCCCCAATGGGAAGGCTTGAAGATGAACTTTCTTCCATCCATCCGTAATTCAGAACCGCTTCATTTCTCGTGACAATACGCAGGGATCGGGCGTGCCTTGCAGCTTTGCTTCGAGCATAGCTGTGGCGAAGCCGTGATCCTGCTTCACGCAGGGCATAAAACCCCAGACTCGCTAGACTGACAGGTTCTACAATACGGAGGTTCATAGTCATGGCTTCCTGACGGCTATTTCTGCCCGGGCAATAGCGATAGATGCTTCGATAAGGGGAAGTTTCCCAGTTTTATTCTGACGGACATCCTTCATGATCCCTGCCACTCCCTTATGCTGATCAAAAGGCTTTTTGAAGATCTGATGCATCCTGCTTAATCCAAGTGCCGACATCGCCTTGATCGAATGCAAAGCTGAAACTGGTTTCATGACAAAGCTCCTATAAGCCGAAATCAGCGACTCTCCCAGTGCTTCCGATGAATGGGAATCAAGCGCCGCTTTCCGTAACAAGGTGACATCACCCCCATTCGCGGCGATTTGCGTGAGCAATCCCGCCCCCTCGTCCGGCGTGGAATAAAGAAACCCCTGGAGGAGATCGGCAGACATCCCCACACGTGTGCTGATCACGGGCCGGCCGGCAAAGAGTGCTTCCAGCGATGCATACGGTCCCCCCTCCCATCGCGACGAAATCACCACACAATCCAGCGCAGCATAAAGAGCATTGAGTTTTTCCCTCGGCAAAACATTCAACGAGAAATCATCGCCCTCGGTGACTTCTCCCACAAACAAAAACGGGATGCCACGGCGGGCAAGCTCCCCGCGAAGCCAATGTCTGCGAGGCCCGGCAAGAAGAACCTTCAGCGAGGGAATGTTTCTCCTTGCGTTTTCGACAAGATCCACAAAAAGATCCGGCCCCTTCTGAGCCTTCGGGAGGGAAAGATCCCTCTCAAGTGAGTCACGGTGAAAGTTACCCACCACAAAATCTCCTTCGCTCAATCCCAGATCTGCACGGATTTTCCGTCGAATTTCAGTGTCGAGAGGATGGAATGTCTTGGAATCGACCGTATAGGGAGCAAAGGCAACTGGCAGGCCAAGTTCCGAGAACTGCCGGACAGCTTCCTGTGAGCGTGCAATCCAGAGATCGACCCGTGCGGCTGCCTGCTCAAACCCCGGACGGGTCAGATAAAAGGCCGGCGGATTATCGGCGAAACAGACCACTGTTTTATCACGCAATGCCCTTGATCCGACTTGAAGCAGGGGGGGCCACCATGCGGAATGAATGATTGTTGATCGGACAAAGGAACACTCGATGATTCGTCCTGTAACAGCCTGCCTGGCACGCGCCAAATCCTCATCCAGCGCCCATCCGTTTTTCTGTCCCCCAAAGAAATGAACTCTCGGTTTCATTCCGTGCAGATGAGCTGCTGGAGAAGACGCCGATAACTGGCGCACATGGCATCGCCTGACGGCGATCGACTCATCACTTCTTTTCTGAGGTTTGCATAGTGTTGCCGCAGTTGGTCCAAAGCCCCCCTGAAATCATCCTCCAGCAAGACCCCGAACCGCCGCCCGAGCTCCACAGTTCCTCCGGTATCTGCCGTATAGAGAAGAGGCAGACCACACTGCATGGCCTCGACAGGATGCATGGCACCCGGCTCAAATCGGGAAGCCGTGACAGCCACATGACACTCTCTGAGTATTCCGGCAAGCTGATGCCCGGAGCAGGGTGAAAATGTTTGCGCGGATCGCCACTGGATGTTTTTTGGCCAGCGTCCGATGATCCAGAGTTCAACGCCAGGAAGCCGCCCTTCGGCGATTTCAGCATCGAGGGCTTCATACACAGGAAACCCCTTGGCGGGATTATCAGACCAGTGATGAGTCACCAACCTCAACGGCTCGCCAGTCTTCCAAACACGGCCGCTGAAAGGATGAAAGACGGCGGGATCGGCACCGTTGTAAATCACACTGTGTGGTTTAGAACGGTCGAACCAGCGCTCGGCATGATAATCCCGGAGCCACTCCGAAACAAAGACCGTATGATCTGACGCCCGATTGCATTCGGCAAGATGGGCATCCATCGTCGTTGTCCCTTTGCGAATATCATTGTCATTGATCCGTTGGATGCAGCGCAGGCGAGGATTCTTATCCTTGGCCCGCAACACGGCGTCGTAACTAAAAGCCAGCCCTTCGGCACCAAATCCCGCATGAGTGCCCATGACACAATCCACACTCTCCTGAATGGTTGAAACAGTCCTGTATCCACAGCGCTCAAGGTAGGTGCTCATCTGACCCAACCATTGGTTCCCTCCCCCATAAGGCCCATGACGCCATTTCATGTTGAAAGAGACAGTGACAGGGGAAGGTGTTTTAAAAAAAGGAATTCTCATGGGTTCAACGATCCGCAGCTGGCAGAGGGGAGCAAACGAACTCCAACTGCATTTTCGGAGAGTTTACATCTCGAATGACTTTCTTTAACAACTCTCACGGTGAAGATCCACTTTTACATTCCCAAGCATGTTCTCCCTGCTACTGGAGAACTGGATGGATGGATGGATGGAAATCCCACCAACATCAGGCAATCCAGCAAGATCGCCACCGCGCAATGCTGGATCTACCTGACATATATTAGGCTCAAGAATGCCGGATTCGAAACGACTCTCACCCATGAAATCTCAGGGGAAGGTATTTTTGTCGCTCTTACCGGCAATCTACCGCCCAATTTTCTTCCTCCAAAAAACATCTATCTTGTGGGCGTGGTTGCAGATGGAATGCTTCATTGTGGCTGTCATTTTCATATCCTTCAAAATGCCGCCCATGCCCGAAGATTACCTTTTTCCACATATATCCCCCACTGGCCGCAACCAAGCCTTGTGCCCCGCAACCGGGAGCGGGCGGACAGATTTGAAAACCTCTGTTTTTACGGCGACCCGCTCAATCTTGCACCTGAACTGCGGGATCCTACTTTTGCCGCTTTTCTGAAATCGAGTTGCGGTCTCAACCTCCAAATCGTGGACTCCAACCGGTGGCATGATTACTCCGAAGCTGACTGTGTGATGGCAATCAGGGAAATGAGTCGCAGGATGTTTATCAATAAACCTTCCACCAAACTTTACAACGGATGGCTTGCAGGCGTGCCAGTCATTGGTGGCCGGGAGTCGGCATTCCTGGCTGATGGCCACCCCAATATCGACCATGTCTCCTGCAAATCACAGGCTGATGTCCTCCAGGCCATCTCACGACTTCGGGATGATCCCGAATATCGCAGAAATATCGTCACGGAAGGCAGTCGTTCAGCTCGGAGATTTTCACCTGAAATCATCGCCGGTCGCTGGATGGAAGTATTAAGCTTTATCGACACAACCCATGCCCCTGCACATCTGTCAAAAACCAAGCTTCTGAGCGCGCCCATTCGATGGAAACAGCGACTCATTGTCACCGCCGACCGACTGAGGGGCGGATACTAGCGCGCACTAAGTGATCTCGGCGATCACACTCGAATTCAGACTGCTCTTGATGAGATCACCCCGATCATCCAACGGAAGGTCAAAGCCGATTGGACGGATTGATTTTTCAAAAGACAACGGGTAGCCCCCATCATCATCCGGCAACGATGCTTCGCGCATGATTTCGTAATAAAAAGTTCCTTCCCTTGGCGCGGTGTATATGCCATGGCGTTTTCCATGACGCATCTTCGCCTTACATCCGATCGTGTCATTGATGATATCCGCAGCAACCGGTTTCATCATCAATGCCTGCTGCCAGTGGAATCCGCTGTTCTGGAATCTTTCGATCATGTCCTCCTCGGCTCCGAGTGAGGAATCAACAATATTGGATTGCGTGGCGTCCCGTGTTTTCCAAGGGCCAAGGTCTCTCCAGTTCGACAGTCGGGTCAATGACGGAATCCCGGAACCCACTACGCCGGGCCAGCGCCATCCGCAGGTTGCAAGTGGCAGGGGCCCGTCCACATGTCGGGGAATACGAAAGTTCAGTTTCCTTCGGAGGGCCTCGGAAGTGATCGTCACAATCTCATCGGGACGTAGAGGTCCCAAGAGGCGCCTGTATGTTTTACGCCGCAAGAAATTCAGACCTACAGAACCAATCCATGGGCAGTGCTCCAGCGACTCTATCAGGTGAAGCATCCAGTCGCCCTTGACCACAAACTGAACATCGTCTGGCCAGAGCAAGAGATATTTTCCCGTGGCTCGGGAGACGATCTCGTTCATGGCGGAAGCATGCGTCTGATCACGGAACCATTTATGCTGCACCCATTTGAGACCCTCCACATACTCTCTAAGCCCGGTTTCCCTCGATTGGTTATCGCTGACAATCCACTCAATGTCGGGATATTGGATACACTTTCGGGCTGATTCAACCCGGATTATTCAATAGAAGCAGAGGAAGGAATGTAGGGGTAGTAAATAAGAGGGATTGGCAGGTGTGGTAGGATCACCAATATGGTGAATCTGCCG
>CAIJRY010000135.1 GCA_903823215.1 uncultured Spartobacteria bacterium | reverse complement strand
ATTGAGGATGCTGGAATTGCCGTGCGAGGGAGCGAGATTCTGGCCGTAGGTCTGTGGGAGGAGCTTACGAGTGAGCATCCTGGTGCTACAAGGGAGGATTTGGGAGAGGTCATTCTG
Organism: uncultured Spartobacteria bacterium; assembly: GCA_903823215.1. Classification (GTDB taxonomy): domain Bacteria; phylum Verrucomicrobiota; class Verrucomicrobiia; order Chthoniobacterales; family UBA6821; genus UBA6821. Next base: position 4,424 of record CAIJRY010000135.1, on the reverse strand, counting down.
CTTCCCGGTCTGATCAATGCACATTGTCATCTCGATTACACAATGATGAGGGGTGCCCTTTTTGGAGGTGAATCCTTTGCTTCCTGGATTCTGCGACTGAATGCCATGCGTCGCTCACTCGATCAAAGTGATTACCTTGAGGCAATCGCCGAAGGCTTTAAGGAGTTGAGTCACTGGGGCTGTACGACAGTACTCAATATTGAGTCGTTTCCCGAACTGGTGCCCTTTTTACCAACCCCTCCCATTCGTAGTTGGTGTTTTCTCGAAGTCATGGATGTTCGCAGTCGCTTGCAATCCGCGGAATCCCTTGCCGGGGCGATCCATTTTTTTGAACAGGCAGGTGAGGGGAGAGGTGGATTCGGCCTCTCCCCTCATGCTCCTTATACAGCTTCTAGAGACCTTTATGCATTGGTGAAGCTATATAGTGAGAAATACAGTCTTCCTGTCTGTACGCATCTTGCTGAATCTGAAGAAGAGAGTGCCATGTTCTCGCGTGGGGAAGGACCTTTGTATGAGTTCGTACGATCCATCGGACGGCCGATGGATGACTGCGTGGGAAAAACATCCCTTCAGATCATTTTGGAAAATGACCTACTTTCGGATGGATCTCTCTTGGTTCATATGAATTATCTTGCCGAAGATGACCGTTTTCTTCTTAAGCAAACGCGAGGAAGGTTTCCTGTGATCCATTGCCCGCGGACTCACGCCTTCTTCGATCGCCCTCCCTTTGATCTGCAATTTTTTTATGAAACCGATATCCCTGTCTTGCTTGGAACTGACAGTTTGGCCAGCAATCAGGATCTCAATATGTTTGCTGAAATGAGGGCCATGGGAGAGTCATTTCCTCAGCTTGATCCATTTGAAATCATCATGATGGCAACCATGCGTCCCGCTGCCGCACTGGAGAGAGGGGGACGATTAGGAGAGCTCTCGCCGGGAGCCGTCGCAGATTTTCTGGCGATACCGGATGAGGGTAGAGTGAACATTTCGGAGCAGGTACTCTCAAACCGGTTTTCACCCAGAGTATGGATTTCTGGGATAGAATCAAAGTGATGCAACGCTTTTCGGTCCTGCTTCTAGGGATTTTCCGATCCAAGATGATCCTCGGGGCATTAGTGCTGCTGCTGGTTGCAGCTGTGTATGGTGAGGTTTGCAGCTTTCACTTCCTGCCGTTCTGGGATGATGACACCAATATCCATCGCAATCCGCTCTATTCCCCACTTTCTTGGGAAAGTATCGCCCTGTTCTGGAAGGCCCCATTTCAGCAACTCTATATTCCTGTGACTTATTCCGTATGGGGCGGACTCGTGGCATTGTCCCGTATCCTTGCAGGAACAAGTCTCAGTTTCGGCACTATTAACCCCGTGCTTTTTCATGGGACCAATCTTCTGGTTCATCTTTTTGCTACCGGTATTGTCTTTCTTATTCTCAGGAAGTTGCTTGCCGCGAGAACAGCGGATGAATCGTTTCTGAAGGTATCACCCGAGCGGATGTTGGGGGCTTGTGTTGCCGGGTCACTGGCCTTTGCTTTGCATCCTGTTCAAGTGGAGCCTGTGGCCTGGGTTTCCGGATTGAGGGATCTCTTGGGAGGAGTTTTTGCACTGGCTGCCATAGCCTGCTTCCTCTCTCTTCTTGAGGAGCCCCGTCTCTTGAAGCAGTCCCTCCTGTATTTGCCTGCCACAGGGTTTCTGATTTTGGCTTTTGGGTCGAAGCCTGGGAGTGTGGTAACTCCGGCTCTAGCCCTGCTCCTTGGAGCAGGGCTGCTCCAGTCCCGGCGATATCCCTTGAGCAGGCTCTATTGGCTCATACCCTGGTTCCTCCTAGCTGTGGTTGAAGTCGTGATGACCTCGAAGTCCCAGCCTGCAGCAGAATTGGCCCGTTCTCTTGTTCCTCTCTGGGCGAGACCTTTGGTGGCGCTCGACGCAATCAGCTTTTATCTTGGCAAGCTCCTCTGGCCTGCATGGCCATGGAGCCTTTGTGCTGACTACGGAAGAGCTCCCAATGCCGTCTTTGCATCTGGAGTGCTGGCTTGGACCTGGATTGTGCCAGTCGGATTATCCCTGACATTAATTTATGTTCAAAAGCTCCGGCGTTACCTGATTCCTCTGGGGGTTTTGGTGATAGGCGCCTTGCCCACGCTGGGCTTTATTCCATTCAATTTTCAGGTCGTTTCGACTGTAAGCGACCATTACCTTTACCTTGGAATGCTGGGGGTTGCTTTGGCGATGGCCTTGGCTGTATGTCAGCTCCCCTTGCGCTCTGCCGTGCTGGTGCCGCTGGTACTTATTCCCTCCTGGACTTCGCTCACGCTCCATAGGCTGCCCCAATGGAGGGATGGGGAGAACTTTTTCCCCTCAACGCTGAACTGCAATCCCAACAGTTGGAAATCGCGTCATAATTATGCATGTACCCTTGATGCTCAGGGAAAATATCCTGAGGCGCTCCGCGAATTTGAGGAAGCTATCCGTCTGCGACCTTCCAATGCGGAAGCGTATAACGACAAGGCTCTGACGCTGATGAAACTGGGACGCAATCAGGAAGCCATTGCCTCCTTCCAACTCTCTCTTCAAATCCGCCCCACTTCCGGTGCCGCACGAAATCTGGCCGCGTTGTTTTTGACGAGTTCAAACCCCTCGCAAGCCGCACAAGTTTATCGTTTTGCGATGCAGATTGATCCCAATGACTTACAGAACCAGCGTTCCCTGGCCTGGTTGCTGGCAACCCATCCCGATGATACCGTGCGTCACGGTGTGGAAGCCCTTGCGTTGGCGCGGGGGATTGTGGAAAAAACCCAAGGGCAAGTTCCGCTGTTCCTTCTTACCTTGAGTGCGGCATATGCCGAGGTGGGTGATTTTGAACAGTCCCTCCTTGTCGCCACTCAGTCTGCCGAGGTGTTTCAAGCCACGGGGGATCCCAGAATGGCGCAGTATGTCCGCCAGCACATTCTTCCCGCTCTGCTTGCGCACCAGTCACTCAGGGATAATCCGGCCACACCGCAGATCAATTATTCCTCGCCGATTACAATACCAAGATAGTTTTCCTTGCGCTCTTCGGATGGAGAGCAAAGGCTGCCAGTTTTATGACCACACCACGCCACAGCGGTAGATCCGCAGATCAACTCCGTGAGATTTCTTTTCAACCTGGCATCGCTCCCCATGCGTCGGGATCTGTTTTGGTATCGTTTGGAAACACTCAGGTGATCTGTGCTGCAAGCATCGAAGAGGGGGTGCCGCGATGGATGAAGGAACAAGGGGTGGCAGGGGGGTGGCTGACCGCCGAATATTCCATGCTGCCCTATTCGACAACTCCCCGCAAATCACGCGACAGCACCCGGGGAAAAATCGATGGCCGCTCCACGGAGATCCAACGCCTTATCGGACGATCCCTGCGAGCTGGCATCGATCTTGAGGCGCTTGGTTCAAGAACACTCTGGGTGGATTGTGATGTGCTTCAGGCCGACGGAGGAACCCGTACAGCCTCGATTACCGGAGCCAGTATTGCGATGGCAATAGCCTGCAACCGCCTTGTTCAAGATGGCAAATTGTCAAAATCACCCATATCACGACGCATTGCTGCAGTGAGTATCGGCCTTGTCGGATCACAAGTTCTTCTGGATCTCGATTACCTTGAGGACAAAGATGCCGAGGTGGACCTCAACCTGGTCATGACCGGAGAATTGGAGTACATTGAGCTGCAAGCTTCGGGAGAGGAGAGTATCTTTGGGGAAGCGCAACTCGCAGAAATGCTGGAATATGGTCGGCGTGGAATCACGGAAATTGTGCTCAAGCAGGAAGAAGTGCTAAAAAATATCTGAGAGCCGGGATTCAAAAACTCTTGACCATATCGACTGAAACTGACCATATCTCACCTTCATTCGTCATCTATTTATGTCCAGAAAGTGCACCATTACAGGTTCCCGCCCAGTTCGCGGATCCAAAATTCACCGCCGAGGTCTCGCCAAAAAGAAGGGCGGTATCGGTATGCATGTCACTGCAGTGACACCGCGTTATTTCACGCCTAATCTCAAGACCAAGCGGATCTGGGTTCCCGAGTTAAAAAAATTCGTCACTGTCAAAGTAACGGCTCGGGCCTTGAAAACAATTTCGAAGAACGGTGCTCATGCTACGCTCTCGAAAGCAGGAATCATTTAAAAATCACCCCCACCCAAAACCCCAACCTCATCAACAATATGGCATTCAGCGTTGTTAGCAAAAAAAGCGGCAAAACCTATTTTCTCCACCATCGCCTTCAGGAGCTTCGCGGCGGACAGAAAGTGACCCTTTACTACTTCGGTGGTGAGGCCAAGGAAGGAGCACTTGACGCACTTCCAGCAGGTTACGAAATTTCAGAAAACGAACGGACTGGACTTCCTCTTCTAAAAAAGAAGAAATAGATCCAGCTGAGTTAATTTCCTCCCCGAGGAT
>CAIJRY010000134.1 GCA_903823215.1 uncultured Spartobacteria bacterium | reverse complement strand
TATGGGCAAGAATCACGGCATTGTGCTCCTGCTTCAGGCGCATGATCTCCGCGACAAGATCAGTGGGATTGGATGAGGGGGAAGACATCTGAAATGTTTAATATGGAACTCAAAATACCGAGCCTCTGGAGAGGCTGGGATAGACTACCAAAGGTAGCCCAAAGGGCGAGACGAGTGGGAACGAGCGAATCAAATGAAGGAACATTTTAGCCTGATTTGCTTGCCTAGCCGTTGCTTCCTGAGTTCCACATTAAATAATCTTCTACTTCGCTTCGGTGATGAGTTGACGGAGTATAAAGGGAAGAATGCCTCCATGGCGGTAGTAATCCACCTCGATCGGTGTGTCGATGCGAACCTTGACCGTGACATCCTGCACGGTGCCATCCTTGCGGGTGATGCGAAGGATCATATCCTGCCGGGGTTCCAAATCTTCTCCCAATCCGACGATGTTGTAGATTTCTGTTCCGTCGAGTCCCAATGTCTGGGCAGTCGTACCTTCCTTGAACTGCATGGGAAGAATCCCCATGCCGACCAGATTCGAGCGGTGGATGCGCTCAAAACTGGCGGCAATCACGGCTTTCACACCAAGAAGACGGGTTCCTTTGGCAGCCCAGTCACGGCTGCTTCCTGTGCCATATTCCTGTCCGGCAAGAATGACGAGGGGAGTTTTCTCGGCGGCATATTTCTGCGCTGCATCAAAGATGCTGAGGCGTTCTCCATCAGGTTGGTGGAGGGTCTCTCCTCCTTCCACACCGGGAAGCATGAGATTCTTGATGCGGACATTGGCAAAGGTGCCACGGGTCATGATGCGGTCATTGCCACGGCGGCTTCCGTAGCTGTTGAAATCCTCTCTGCCGACACCTTGCTCGCTGAGGAAGCGGCCAGCGGGGGATTTTTCCTTGATAGCACCGGCTGGCGAGATGTGATCGGTGGTGACTGAATCACCGAAAATACCAAGCGCCCGCGCTCCTGTGATCGGGGTGATGGTTCCTGCCTCCATGCCAAAATTCTCAAAGAAAGGAGGCTCCTGAATGTAGGTGCTTCCACTGTCCCAGACATAACTTTCACCTGTGGGTGCATTGATCTCATTCCACATCGGATTTTGTCCGGCAAAATTGCCGTAAAGTGTGGCAAACATCTCCGGGGTCAGCGCGCTCTGAAGGGTATCCCGGATTTCCGAGAGACTTGGCCAGATGTCGCGTAGGAAGATTTCCTTTCCATTCTTACCGATACCGATCGGCTCGACTGCGAAGTCTATGTCCACCCGTCCGGCCAGGGCAAAGGCCACGACCAGCGGTGGGGACATCAGGAAGTTGGCCTTGATATTCTGGTGAATGCGGGCCTCAAAATTGCGATTGCCCGAGAGAACAGCAGCTGCGACGAGATCATTGTCCGTGATCGCCTTCTCCACTTCTGGATTGAGCGGTCCCGAATTTCCGATGCAGGTGGTGCAACCATAGCCGACGGTTTGGAAACCTAGCTGGTCGAAGTAGGGCTGGAGGCTGGTTTTTTCCAGATAGGCCGTTACCACGCGGGATCCCGGTGCAAGTGATGTTTTGACGGTGGGATCCATTGTGAGACCCGCTTCCACGGCCTTCTTGGCCAGTAGTCCCGCTGCAAGCATCACGCTTGGATTGCTGGTGTTGGTGCAGCTGGTGATGGCCGCGATAATCACGCTGCCATTGCGAACCGTGCTTGTAGTCGGGTGAAATGGAGAGATGGACATGCCATCCACAGCGTCCGGGGTGGGACGATCATTCTCCATTTCCTGCTCATCGGCAGGGATGGTGGGATTGCGACGCGAGACCTCGGCAAAAGCTTCAAGGGCTTTTGTCTCCTTGCCATAGCCACCTTCAGAGAGGGGCTTCACCAGAAGATCCAGGAAGGTGGATTTGAGCTTTGGCAGGTCGATGCGATCCTGTGGGCGCTTGGGACCGGCGACACTCGGAATGACTGTGGCGAGATCAAGTTCCAGATCGACGCTGTAATCGATTTCTCCCTTGCGAGGCATGCCGAACATTCCCTGCGCCTTGAAGTAGTTCTCGAAAGCGGTGCATTCAGCTTCCGTACGGCCTGTCGATCTGAGGAAGGCAACCGATTCCTTATCGACCGGGAAGATTCCCATCGTGGCACCGTATTCCGGGGCCATGTTGGCGATGGTGGCACGGTCGGGAAGAGGAAGGGATTCGGCCCCCTCGCCGTAGAATTCGACAAACTTACCGACGACTTTTGCCGCCCGCAGCATCTGTGTGACACGAAGCGCCAGATCGGTTGCGGTGACGCCTTCACTGAGCTTGCCGGTGAGATGCACTCCGACGACTTCCGGTGTCAGGAAATAGACAGGCTGGCCGAGCATTCCCGCTTCCGCCTCGATGCCGCCAACTCCCCATCCCACCACGCCAAGACCGTTGATCATGGTGGTGTGGGAATCGGTTCCAACCAGACTGTCGGGATAATAGATCTCTCCATCATCACTCTTGGCGTGAAGGACACCGCGGGCCAGATATTCGAGATTGACCTGATGAACAATGCCGATACCCGGAGGGACAACTCCGAATGTTTCAAAAGCCTGCTGGCCCCATTTCAGAAACTCATAACGCTCCCTGTTGCGTTTGAACTCCATGTCGAGATTCAACTTCATGGCATCGGCCCAACCGTAGTAGTCGACCTGAACGGAGTGATCGACGACAAGATCAACGGGAACAAGCGGTTCGATGATGCCAGGCTTGCCACCAAGTCTGGCGACAGCACTCCGCATCGCTGCGAGATCAACAAGCAGGGGAACACCTGTGAAGTCCTGAAGGACGATGCGGGCCACCACAAACGGGATTTCTTCGGGAGCGGGAGCCTTGGCATTCCATGCGGCAAGTGAGCGGACATCCTTCTCGTGAACTTTGAGCCCATCACAGTTGCGAAGCACCGATTCAAGAACCACCCGGATCGAGAAGGGAAGGCGGGAGACGGCCCCTATCCCCTGTTCTTCCAATGCGGGAAGTGAGTGGTAACTGGCAATTATTCCCAGGGAAGGCTCGAAGTTGCGGAGTGTCTTGAACGGGTCGTTGGTGGGCATGGTGGGTTGGGTGAAGAAGGTTGAAACTTGAGACTTGAAACCTGATGTTTATTTGAGCTCTGCAAGCTTGGCTTTGATTGCCACGAAGTCGGGGAGTTGCTTGGGATCGTCACTCGACTCGGCATACTGAATGAGTCCGGCACGGTCGATGAGAAAGGCAGAGCGCTTCGCCACGCCGCCAAAGCCCAGACCGAGTTCGGGCAGGAAGCTCTCGTAGGCAACACCGTAGGCCTTGGCTGCCGTGTGTTCGTAGTCGCTGAGCAAGGGGATGGTAATCCCTTCCTTGGCAGCCCATTCCTTCTGGGCAAAGGGGCTGTCTCCGCTGATGCCAAAGACGGTGCAATCGAGTGAGCTAAAAGAGCCGATGCCCTTGCTGATCTCGCAGAATTCCGCAGTACACACGCTGGTAAATGCCGCCGGAACAAAAAGAAGCAGAATGTTGTTTTTTCCTATTTCGGAGAAGAGTGTCAGCCTCTTGGGCCCTTCTGCGGTGATGGTCGAGAGGGTGAAGTCAGGAGCTTTGGTTCCAATGGTGAGCATGGGATTTTGTATGGGTGTGTGGTGATGGGTGATGGAGAAACGAACAGAAGGATGAAACCGGAAATCGGAAACCTGAATATCATGCAACCGAGAAGCAGGAATGGAATGTTAATAATCGGAAAACGCTGCCTGGAGAAAGATTGAAATCACTGAGGAGTGGGAGGGGTGGTGGAGGCCGGATTCGTCACGGGTGGCGAACCCACTGGAGCAGGATTCGTGCCAGAAATGTTCCCTGATAATGGAGATGGAGAGTTCGATGGTGCCTGCACCGAGTTGGTGTCGGGTGAGGGACTGGGGGAAATCGAAGGAGACGGAGTTGGGAGAGGGGTGGGGGTTGGCCATGGTTTTTCGAGGGAATCCCAAGCCTGCCATTTGGCGGAATCGCTGCCGCCAATTTCCTTCCAAAGTGCATGACAACGATCTGACCAATGCCCGTAGTCGGGTGCAGAGAACGGATTCTCTGCTGTTCCTGGAAAGATCAGATAGACCACGGTAGGTCGATCAATAGGGCGTGCGTCAGCGGTCGATCGACCATCAATTTCCTTGCAGATCCGCAGAGAGGCCTCACCCATTTTATAGTTTGGTCCTTTGTCTCCAAGAATGGCCGGATAGAGGGTGTTGCCTGCGATCACGATGGCGTAGTCACCGATTTCGGGATGCCCCTCGGCACCTTTGAACATGAAGGAGGGAAGGACGATAAAGGGATCCGATGTTCCGACCAGAAAGCTCAGATGCTTGAGTTCCTCAAGGGTGGCTTTCTCCTCTGACTCCAGATTGAGCAGGCGTGACTTTTCCGCCGGACTTAAAGAGTTATCTGGGTCGGAATCAAGTTTTTCCCTGATTGATGCGAGTCTCTGCTCGGTGTCGTGAAGACAGGGGTTGGGATGGGCCGTGGCCTTCGGCCAACGGTAGTTGGTCTGAGGCTGATAGAAGGCCGAGTGATTATCGACAGCAAGATTTCGATCCCCGTCTGAACCGTCGGCGTTCACATTCATGAGTGCCTGAATCAGGATGATCCGCCGTGAGGTGAGCGGGTTTTCAACTTTGAGAATGGTTTGGCAATCGTAGAGCGTATCGATGGGAAGCAGTCGTTGCAGTGTGGCAAGATTGGCGCGGAGATTTTTTTCCTTATTGGAATACAAAGTGGCGAAATCTGGCGACGCCGTGGCATTGGTCAGCAGTTGATCAAGATCAGGCAGGAGTCTGGCCAGTCCCGGTGTGGCAGCGAGCAGGTCAGCACTCGTTGTCGCGGGTTTTGGAAGTTGCAGTCGCAACTCCAATTGAAGTGTGTAGGAATCGGGCTCTCTACCAAGATGGAGGGAAGTAAAATCCGTGGGAGTTGTCTCGATGGAGGACTTTAGTTTAATGCCGTTGAAGAGCCGTGCCGTATCGTAAACCTTTCTTGGGATGAAAGGAGTAGGAGTAGGAGTGGCGGCAGGCGGAACGGTCTGCTGGGATTTCATTTTGGAGCAGGCGGATGTCAGCCAAAGCATCAAGCAGAGAGTCCCTCCTCCAATGGCTATGCCGACTCTGCTGTAGGTGAGCATCTCTTGTTATGAATAGGCAAGGAATGCC